>CAXNGA010000340.1:0-3001 GCA_964201375.1 Kaistiaceae bacterium | reverse complement strand
GGTGGGGCTGTCGAAGCCCGTCGGATCCGAGAGGAGCAGGCCACGTTCCGTGGCGGCTCGCACGATCGCGGCGGCAAGCGGGTGCTCGCTCACGCGCTCGACGCTCGCCGCAAGGCGGAGGAGGTCTTCCTCGGCAAAGCCGGACGCCGGGTGCACGGCGGTGACTGCCGGGCGGCCCTCGGTGAGCGTCCCGGTCTTGTCGACGACGAGCGTGTCGATGCGCTCGAGCCGCTCGAGCGCCTCCGCGTTCCGGATCAGGATGCCGGCCTCAGCGCCGCGGCCGATGCCCACCATGATCGACATGGGCGTCGCCAGGCCGAGTGCGCACGGGCAGGCGATGATCAGGACCGTGACGGCAGCGACGAGGCCGAAGGTGAAGCGCGGCTCCGGCCCGAACAGGAACCAGGCGAAGAAGGCTGCGACCGCAATGGCGATGACGAGCGGGACGAACCAGCCGGCGACGCGGTCGGCGAGGCGCTGGATCGGCGCGCGGCTGCGCTGGGCCTCCGACACCATCTGGACGATGCGGGCGAGCATCGTCTCGTGCCCCACGCGCTCGGCCTTCATCACGAGCGCACCCGTGAGGTTGAGCGTGCCACCGATCAGCCGCTCGCCCGGCGCCTTCGTCACGGGCATCGATTCGCCCGTGACCATGGATTCATCGACAGGCGATCCGCCTTCGAGGACGACGCCGTCCACCGGCACCTTCTCGCCCGGGCGCACGCGGAGGCGGTCCCCGGCGGCGACGAGGTCGAGCGCGACCTCCTCCTCGGTGCCGTCTGGCCCGAGGCGGCGTGCCGTCCGCGGGGCAAGGCCGAGGAGGGCCCGGATGGCGCCGGACGTCCGGTCGCGGGCGCGGAGTTCCAGCACCTGGCCGAGGAGCACAAGCGCGGTGATGACCGCCGCAGCCTCGAAATACACCGAGGCCGCGCCGTGCATGTCGCGGAAGGCCATCGGGAAGAGGCCGGGGAAGAGCGTCGCGACGATGCTGAAGACGTAGGCCGTCCCGGTGCCGATCGCGATCAGCGTGAACATGTTGAGGTTCCGCGTGCGCAGCGATTGCCAGCCGCGGACGAAGAAAGGCCAGCCGGCCCAGAGGACGACCGGCGTTGCGAAGGCGAACTGCAGCCAGTTGGAGACCTGGCCGCCGATGGGGCGGTCGAGGCCGAGAAGGTGGCCGCCCATTTCGAGCGCGAAGACCGGCGCCGTAAGCACGGCGCCGATGACGAACCGCCGGCGCATGTCGACGAGTTCGGGGTTGGGGCCGTCGTCGGCGGTCGCGATCAGGGGTTCGAGGGCCATGCCGCAGATCGGGCAGGAGCCGGGGCCGACCTGTCGGACCTCCGGATGCATCGGGCAGGTGTAGATCGTGCCTTCCGGCACCGGCGCCGTCGCCGGGGGCGGGGCATCGGCGAGGTAGCGCCCCGGGTTGGCGTCGAACGACGCCTTGCAGCCGTCGCAACAGAAGAAATACGGCCGCCCGGCGTACTCGCTGCGATGCCCGGCGGTGCGTGGATCGACGTGCATGCCGCAGACGGGATCGCGGACGAAGCCCGGCGGTGGTTCGAGGACGGGCAGGGGAATGCGTGGCCGCGACCCTGTTCCTGCAGCCGCGGGGGCGTGACCGTGGTGGTGGTCGTGCCCGTGCACGCTGCCCGCCTGGCGATGTCCGTCGGTCATCCCGTGCCTTCTGCCAACCCCCGGGGGGTATCGAGCGATGCTTGACCCGATATACCCATGGGGGGTATTGGTCAAGCCATGAAGAACAGCACCAAGGTGGCCGTACAGAAGCGGCTCGGGCGGATCGAGGGTCAGGTGCGCGGGGTCGCCGCAATGTTGGCGGAGGGCCGCTACTGCATCGACATCATCACGCAGCTGTCGGCCGTTCGTGCCGCGCTCCGCAAGGTCGAGGAGGAGGTGCTCCGCGATCACGTGGCGCACTGCGTCGAGCACGCCATCGCCCATGGCGACGCGGACGAGCAGCGGCGGAAGATTGCGGAGATCGTCGAGGTGATGGGGCGGTCGGGGCGGTAGCGGCACGGGCCAGCGCGGCCATCGGCGTCATGAAGCGGCGGAAGAACGAGGCGGAGGCGGTCGGCAGGTCATTTCGCGTTGTCACGAGTCTCTCCTGTCCCGCGGGCGGCGCTTGCCAACAAGTTGTAATTCGGCAACAGCGCACCCGAGAATTCGTCCATGGCGCCAAACCTGCAAGACACGAGGTCGGGACCGTGCTCATATCCTCCTAGGCTTCGTTCACGTTCTCGAGGAGGAAAAAGAATGCGGAAGACAGCAGCGCTCGGTCTGACTCTACTCTCCACCGTCGCCTTTGCTCCGATGGCCTTCGCCGCGGACCCGATGCCGCCGCCCATCGTCGTCGCCCCGCAGCCGCCCCCGCCGGTACCGCCGACACTCGCCGGCTACGTCGATGCGCATTTTGGAATGCGCTGGGCCTACCAGGTGTCCTTCTTCGACGGGCAGCCCGACGGAGAATACGAGCTCCGTGAGAACGTCCTGGGGGGCGCCGGTCGCGCCGCGTGGAACCTCAACCCATCCCTCGCGCTGCAAATGGACGCCTGGTTCAACATGTGGCCCGATGGCGCCGGTGGCGTCGGTCTGCACGCCGTGTTCGGGAGCCCCTCCGGCCTCCGCTTTGGCGCACTGGCGTCCGTGGGGCGCATCAGCAATGGCAGGTGGAATGCCGATGACGGCACTTGGATGAACTTGGCCGGCGAACTCGCCGCGACGTTCGGTGCGTTCCGCGTCTCGACGCAGGGCGGCTTCACCTTCGGCCTAACCGGCGATGGCGCCGACGATGGCGAGCGCGCCTACTACATCGTGGCGAACGCCACCTTCTATCCCACCGACAATCTCGCCATCACCGGCCATGCCGGCTGGGATCGCTGGTACGAGACCAACGACGCCCCCGACAACGATGTCGAGAACACGCTGACCCTCGGGGCCCGTGCGGAACTGAAGATCGGCGCCACGCCGATGTCGATCT
>CAXNGA010000339.1:0-3026 GCA_964201375.1 Kaistiaceae bacterium | reverse complement strand
TGCCTTCCCGGGCGGCAAGCTGGATCCCGGTGATGCCGATCCCGTGGCCTGCGCGCTTCGGGAGGCCGAGGAGGAGATCGGGCTTCCCAGGGATGCCGTATCCGTGCTCGGCTGCCTGCCGCCGTTCCTGACGGGAACCGGCTTCCGCATATTTCCTGTCCTTGCCCGCGTCGAACCGGACTATGGTCTGACGCTGAACCCTGCGGAGGTCGCCGAGGCATTCGAAGTGCCGCTCGCCTTCCTGATGGACGCTGCAAATCACCGCCGCGCGAGCCGCCTTGTCAGCGGCATAGAGCGGCAGTTCTACGAAATGCCCTACGGCGGCCACTACATCTGGGGCGCCACAGCTGGAATCATTCGCGCTCTTTACGAACGGATCTATCCCTGATGCTCCGATTTCTCGCGCTCACTGCGGTGCTCTTCATCGTTCCCTTCGCGATCCACTCCGCCTGGATCATGGCGACCAGCCGCCGCATGCCGCAGCAGTCCGACTTTCCCACCGGGCGCCTCATAGCGTTCTCCGTCGTCGGGGCCGTCCTCGTCCTCATCGGCCTTGTCTGGCTCGCTCTGTCTGAGGGAGGCCTCGCGGGCGACGGCCAGCCCGTGGCGGCGATGATCGAGAACCGCGCGGGGTGACCTCGGCATCGGTGCTGCCAACGCGCATTGCCGCCGAATTCCTGAACGACCCGGACGTGCGGGCCGTCTTCGACGCGATCGCCGTCGGGGGAGACGAGGTTCGCATCACCGGCGGTGCCGTCCGGGACTTCCTTCTCGGACGAATGCGGCAAGACGGAAAGCGCGAGATCGATTTCGCGACGACCGCGCTGCCCGGGATCGTCGCAGGGCGCGGGGAGGCTGCGGGGATGCGGGCCGTCCCGACCGGCATCGACCACGGCACAGTGACGCTCGTTGCCAACGGCCGGCCTTTCGAGGTGACGACGCTCCGCGAGGACGTCGAGACCGATGGCCGCCACGCCATCGTCCGCTTTGGCCGCGACTGGACCGCCGATGCGCTCCGCCGCGACTTCACGATGAACGCCCTGTCTGTCGAGGCTGACGGGACTCTTCACGACCCCGCAAATGGCTACCAGGATATCCTCGACCGTCGCATCAGGTTCATCGGCGACGCCGACACCCGCATCGCCGAGGACCGTCTGCGGCTCCTCCGCTTCTTCCGGTTCCACGCCCAGCTCGGCTTCGGCACCTTCGATCCGGAAGGCCTGTCCGCCGCCATCCGCGCCCGGGCCGGCCTTCGCGATCTCGCCCCGGAACGGGTCGGTCAGGAAATGCGGAAGCTGCTGCTGGGGCCCCAGGCGGTCGAAGTCGCTGCCGCGATGCAGGACGCTGGCATTCTCACCGTCATCCTTGGGATCGCGTATCCCGCCCAGCTCCGTCGCGTGACGGAGTTTGAGACCGGGGCGCGACTGGAGCCCGTGCTGGCGAAGCGGCTTGCCGCCCTCGGCGCGCGTGTGGCGGAGGATGCCGGGCGGATCGCCGAGCGCCTGCGCCTGTCGAACGCTGAGCGGGAGGGCATCGTGACTGCGGTGGATGCCGCCCCCCGACTCGACCCGCTGACGCTGGAGCATCTTCGCGGCGCGGCCTACCGCCTCGGGGCGGAGGGAATCGCTGCCGCTCTGGCGCAGGCGGCTGCAGTCGGAGGCAGGCCGATTCCCTCCTATTCCGTCGCTTTCGACGCCATCCGCGACTGGCCCATTCCAAGACTGCCGGTGAGCGGCGGCGACCTTCTCGCCGCAGGGATGCGTTCGGGGCCTGCGCTCGGAGCGGTCCTGCGCGCGCTCGAGGAATGGTGGATCGGCAAGGGGTTTGCGCCCGATCGCATCGCGCTCTTGTCGCGCATGCAACAAATCGTGGCTTCGCAACAGTGAGAGCCACGGGCGGAAGGCCCGTCGCCGCAGGCCAAGCCCGTTTACTTCCGCCTTGATTCGGGGCTTAAGTTCGGCGCAGCGAGGCTAGGTGGGTCGGCCCGCTCTGCCATGCCGGAGAACGGGGGCTGAGCCGTCGCCTCGCTGGAACGGAGGTCATCATGCGCCTGAGCGCGACCAGCTACTACGTCGATTATCTCATCTACCCGGTCGCGGTTACGTCGCTGACGGCAGCTGCTCTCATTGCAACGCCGATCGATCAATGGGGCGTCTGGGCGATCTCCGTCGCGGCGGGCGCCATTACCTGGACCTTCGCGGAGTACCAGCTTCATCGCTGGGTGCTCCATCACGTGCCCTACATCAAGGAGATGCACGACGCGCATCACGACGACCAGAAGGCGCTCATCGGCACGCCATCCTGGCTGAGCGTGGCCCTGATCGCGATCCTCGTGCTCCTGCCGGCGATCTACCTTGCGGGCTTCACCTACGGCGCGGGCTTCACGGCCGGCATCACCATCGGCTACCTCCTCTACATCACCGTCCACCATGGCGTTCACCACTGGCGCATCCGGCCCGGCAGCTACATGTACCGGCTGAAGCATCGCCATGCGCTCCATCACCATTTCAACGATGCCGGCAATTTCGGCGTCACGTCGGGCTTCTGGGACAAGGTCTTCGGCACCGACATCGACCCCCGCCGAGTGGCGAGGCGGGGCGGACACTAGCCGCCCCTCGGACATCGTCGAGACCTCACGACCCCGGCCCCGGAGCCGGGGTTTTGCTGTCTGCACGCACGGATCGAGGGCCGCCGGCGCCGGGCGCAACTCATGATAGAGTAGCTCCGTGCTGCGCATCCGGCTTTCCCGCGTCCTGCCCGCCTTGCTCCTCACCGTCGTGCGGTGGGTAGCCGCGTCCGGCGCCTCGGCCCAGTCGATCGGCTATCCCTCGGTCGCTGCCGCATACGCCGATCTCGTCGGCGGCCCTGAGCCTCCGTTTTGGCCATCCAGTGCGAGGCAGCGCGGCGGCCGTGCGATCGTCTGGCGCGGGATTTCGAGGAGCTCAACGAGCAGATGCGCCAGGCCATTCTCAGCGGCCGCTAGTGGATGAAGTCCGACGGGTGAGTCCGTGAGGGATTCCCGTTAG
>CAXNGA010000338.1:0-3032 GCA_964201375.1 Kaistiaceae bacterium | reverse complement strand
ACCACTTCGCCTCCCGCGGCTGGAAGGTCGCGGTCTGCACCAACAAGCTCGAGAGCCTGTCGCGGTCGCTGCTGCGGGCGCTGTCGATCGAAGGCCGGTTCGCGGCCGTTGGCGGCGGCGACACCTTCCCGGTGAGAAAGCCCGACCCGCGCCATCTCCGCCAGACGATAGCGCTCGCCGGGGGCGACCCGGCCCGCGCGGTGATGGTCGGCGATTCCGAAACCGACATCGCCACCGCGAAGAACGCAGGCATCCCGGTCGTTGCTGTGGACTTCGGCTACACGACCGTCCACGTCCGCGAGTACAATCCGGAGCGGATCATCGGCCACTTCCGGGAACTGCCGGATGCGGTCGCCTCGCTCCCCGGTTTCGCCGGCGTCTGATCCCTTCAGAAGCCGATGCCGATACCCGCCGCGAGCGCCAGACCGCGGGCGCCGTCGACATTGCCGGCGTCGAGCGACCAGGTCGCGGCGAGGCGCAGCGTCGATGAAGCGCCGATGCCGACCTCGTAGTTGACGCCGAGGTCGAGCTGGCGGCCGTCCGGCGCGAGGCCGAGCGTCACCACCTCGGTTGTCACGGTGCCATCGATCGTGCGGGCGACCGGCATTCCGATCGCCATCTCGCCCGAGGCGACGCGGAGCGGACGGCTGACCGAGAAGGTGAGGCGGTCGCGGTCGGCAATGAGCCCGTGGGCGGTGGCGCCGAGGTTGAACCCGTTGAAGCCGACCGGGCCGATCGACCGCACCAGGCTCTCGCCCGAAAGGCCGAAGGCGTTGGCGATGCCGACCTCGACATTGGCGAACATGGAGAACCGTTCGCCGACCGCGCGCTCGTAGCCGAGATGGCCTGCGGTAATCGACGTGCCGCGCCCGAAGTCGAAGGCCTCGTTGCCGACGAGCCCGAGGAGGGCGCCCTGCTCGATGTTCTGGCTGGCGCCGATGGTGAGGCGGCCGCCCAGGGCGTCGAAGGTCCGGGCAAGGCCGAAGCCCGCCATGAGATTGTCCGTCGCCTGCTGGCCGCCGGCATAGGCGAAGGTCGACCAGCCGTCATTGCCGGAGCTGACGAAGCCGGCGTTGCGGGACAGTCCGAGTACCGTCGAGGCGGCAAGCGCGTCGCGGCCGTAGGCGGCCTCGACCACGCCGCCGCCCGCGAGCGAGGGGCCGCCGCCGCCCACCGGATCGAAATCGCCGGCCCCGACGCGGACCAGTTCCGTGACCCTCTCGAGCCCGCCCGCGCCACGCTCCCTCACGAGTGCGTCTGCGTCGATGACGAAATTGCCGTTGAAATGGTCGAAAACGGTCATCTCGCGATTGGCAAGGCCCCGCGCCAGCGCGTCGCCGAAAGCGGTGGACACAGCGACGCCGGCGCTGTCGAGTGGCGTCCGCCGGCCCGTCGCGACGTTGTCACCCGTGACGATCGACACCGTGCCGAGCGGCGACAGCGCGGCGGCGAGGTCGAGGACGCCGTGGCCCCAGACGCTGGAGTAGTCGTGGGTGATGCCGCCGCCGAAATCGACCGTGCCGTTGACCGTGACGCCTTCCGCCGCGAACCAGGTGTTGTCCGCCGACGCGATTATGCGGGTCGTGATCTCCTCGGGCGTCAGCGTCGGGAACGCCTCCGCGACGAGGGCTATGCCGCCCGATACGATCGGAGCGGCGTATGAGGTGCCGGTGCCGGAGCTGAAATTGCCGTTACCGCCCGCCGCGCCGAACGTGGTGCCGTCTGCGGCAATACAGTAGCGCGCGGCGAGTCCGCACTCCGCGGACACCAGCGCCGCGTAGGTGATCGCGCCGCTCGTGTTCACCTCGAAATAGCCGTTGACCACGGCGATCCAGGCCTCGTCGAGCGACGGCTGGAACGTCGGGAGAGCAGCGAGGACATCGGTCGGGGAATTGTTTGCCACTGCGAACACGATGACGCCCGTCTGCTGAAACACGTCCAACGCATCCAGGTAATCCTGCCAGCCGGACTGGGTGTAGCCGATGAGGGAGGCGAGGCCCGCGGCCACGGCGCCGGGGTTGGTGTCCAGATAGGTCTGTAGCGCCTCCGCCGAGACGGTGAAGCCCCAGGAATTGTTCTGCGCCACGGCGCCCAGTCCGGCCGCATCGAGCGTCGCATTGACCACGTGGGCGAGGTTGAAGGTGCCGTTCGGCGCATAGGACGCGAGGTGCAGGGACGCTCCCGGCGCCACACCGAACATGCCGTTTCCGTCTTCGATCGCTGCGATCAGCGAGGCAACGTGGGTGCCGTGGTTCTCGCCGGGCAGCGTCCCGAACTCGAAGATCGTCTTGCCGGCGAACTCCACGTGGCTCGTACGGAACCCGCTATCGACCACGGCAACGAGCTGGCCCGTTCCGTCCACACCGGCGGAACGCGCGATGTGGAGATTGACGAGCGCATAGGGGTTCGACTGGGTTGCAGGACAATCCGTCCAGTCGGCGTTAGCGAAGTTGAACTCGTTGTCTGCGAGATACTGGTCCGCCAGCGCCGGATCGAACGTGACGTCGCGCACGATCGCGACGGCGGCCGTGCCCGTCCGCGGCGCGCAATTGGCTGTCCCACCGCCACCGCCGCCCCCGCCACCGTTGCAGGCGGCAAGGACCAGAACGAGCGGCGCCATCGCCGCAATGTTTCCCAGGCGGAAGCCGACGGGATCACTCCCGGCGCTCCGTTCGCATTGCCGTGCCCCGAAAGCCATCGCGCCACCCTGCCGCAGCCAATGATTCCTCACGATGACAATGTCTGCCCGTACACGCGCAAGTCAATTGCGGCGGCAGGGTCGTGATGACTGGCGAGTGAATCACGGGGAAATGGTGGACGCGACAGGGATTGAACCTGTGACCCCTCCCGTGTGAAGGGAGTGCTCTCCCGCTGAGCTACGCGTCCGGCCCGTTTCGGCCAAGGCGGCGATTTAGGGTGGGCGGGGGTTTCCAGTCAAGGAAGCATAGGTCGCGGCCCGCGAGGACCGGTGGGGCGGCGATGCACCCTCGAATCGACCGGGGCTGCCACATGACCGGCGTGAACGGCTTGAT
>CAXNGA010000337.1:0-3065 GCA_964201375.1 Kaistiaceae bacterium | reverse complement strand
GAGGTTCGCGCCGACATCCGCACATCGCTGCCCGAGCTTCCGGGCTTCGGTCAGGGTGAAGAGCCACGGATCGTAGCCGATGCGGTCTCCCGGCCGGAGCCGGGCCGAAAGCCATTTGCCGGGCGGCGTCTCGGCGAGCGCGACGACCGACGCAGCAGCCGGATCGATCTCGGCCGCGGCCTGCAGCGTATAGCGCCCGTCCACGAACACCGCCGCCGCATCGTGGAGAACGATGGCGCTCCCGGCCGAGCCGGTGAATCCGGTCAGCCACGCGAGGCGTTCCGACGAGAGCGAGAGGTACTCGCTCTGGTGTTCGTCCGCATGCGGGACGACGAAGCCGTCGAGGCTGTCGGCTTTCAGCCGGTCGCGCAGGGCCGCAATGCGGCCCGCTGAGGCTGCCCGTTCACCGCGAACATCGAATATCTGGAACATGCGGGCATTCCTAGAGCCCCGCGTGGCCGCGTCAATGCGTGATGGATGCAACCGCGCCCTGCGGCAGCCGCCGTTCAGGCCGACGCGGACTCGATCGCAGCGCGGATGCGGCGGTGGCGGGCAATTGCGAAGGCGACGACGAAGAACGCCGCTCCGAGGAGGAACGGAATGCCGGGGAAGAGGAACGGCGCCGACGGTCCGATGAAGAAGCCGAAGAGGCCCGCGGCGACCGGCGGCCCGAGGATCCCCGTGGCCGTCGTCATGCTGGTGATGGCGCCCTGGAGAAGGCCCTGCTGGTCACGGGCAACCGACCGGCTCGCCATCGCCCGCGCGGCCGGGCCGACGACGCCCCATCCGAGGACGTAGAACGAGATCGCGACATAGGCCATCCACGGTTCGGTCGCGAAAGCGAGCAGCAGCATGCAGAAGCCGCCGACGATGAGGCCGCCGAACAGCATCTTCTGCTCGCCGAACCGCGGGACGAGGACGCGGACGAGATAGCCTTCCGAGAAGGCGATCAGGACGCCGACGAGGACGAGCGACCAGCCGACCTCCGCGGGGCCCCAGTCGAACCGGAAACCGGTGAACAGCACCCACGTGGATTCGAGCGCCCGCTCGGCCAGCTGGGTGAAGAAGAATATGGCGACGAGCGCCAGCACGGCGGCATGGCGGCTGATGAGGAGGAAGGCGCCGACCGGATTGGCCTGGCGGAGGCGGAACGGACGCCGGTCCTCCGGCCTCAGCGATTCCGGCAGCCTGAACCAGGCGAGAACGAGGTTGCCGGCGCAGAGCGCCGCTGCCGAATAGAACGGCAGGCGGACATCTATTTCGCCAAGGAGACCGCCTGCGCCGGGGCCGATGATGAAGCCGAGCCCGAAGGCAATGCCGATGAGGCCGAAGCTTGCCGCGCGCTTCTCGGGCGGCGTGATGTCCGCGATGTAGGCCGATGCCGCGCTGATGGAGGCGCCGAACGTGCCGCCGATGATGCGGACGATGGCGATCCAGGCGAGCGATGGTGCGACCGCCATCAGAAGATAGTGAACCGCGAGCCCCGCGAGCGAACAGAGGATGATCGGGCGCCGGCCGAAGCGGTCCGACAGGGCGCCGAGGAGCGGGCCGAAGAAGAACTGCATCAGCGAGTAGAGCGAGACGATGAGACCGTAGCTGAGCGCGCCCGGGCTGAGCCCGCCGGAGAGATCCCCCACGAGCGTCGGCAGCACCGGCATCACGAGGCCGATGCCGATCATGTTGACCGTCAGCGTGATGAGGAGGACGAGCACGCTCCCCTTCGGGGAGGTCGTCATGCCGCTCTCGGAGCAACCCTGGCAAGGGTTTCGGCAAGGAGGCTGTCGGCCGCGGCGCGTGCTTCGTCGGTGACGACGCTGCCCGCCAGCATGCGCGCGATTTCCTCGCGGCGCTTCTCGGCGTCGAGCGGCCTTACGCGCGTGACCACGCGGTCTTCCTTGCCATGGTCTTCCTTCGCGATCGACCAGTGATTCTCGGCCCGCGCCGCCACCTGCGGCGCGTGCGTGACGGCGAGCACCTGCACATGCTCGGCCAGCCGCGTCAACCTGAGGCCGATGGCATCCGAGACCGCGCCGCCCACTGCCGTATCGACCTCGTCGAAGACGAGCGTCGGCGCCGATCCGCGATCGGCCAGGGCGACCTTGAGGGCAAGGAGGAAGCGGGACAGTTCGCCGCCCGAGGCGACCTTGCCCATCGGGCCGGGCCGCGAACCGGGATTGGTCTGCACGACGAAGCAGACGCGGTCGATTCCGGTCTCGCCCGGCTCCTCCGGGTCGGTCTCGATCTCGACCATGAAGCGCGCCCGTTCGAGCTTCAGCGACGGCAGTTCGTCAGCAACGGCAGCCTCGAGGTGCCGGGCCGCCTCGAGCCGCTCCACCGAGAGTTCGCTCGCGGCGGACTCGTAGCGTTCCCTTGCCTCCCGGGCGAGCGTCTCCAGCGTACCGACCTTCGCCTCGCCCGTCTCCAGCGCTTCGAGATCGGAAGCCGTCTTCGCCGCCAGCGCCGGGAGAAGGTCGGCTGGCGTGTCGAACTTCCGCGATGCGGCCCGGATGGCGAAGAGGCGCTGCTCTGCCCGTTCGAGCTTCTGCGGCTCGTATGACGCCGCCCGCTGCGCCTCCTCGAGCGAACGCCCGGCGTCCTCGAGCGCCACGATCGCGCGGTCGATCGCCTCGATCGTGGGATCGAGCATGTCGGAGGCGACGTCGCGCCGCCGCTCGAGCCGCCGCGCAAGGCTGGCGAGCGTCGGGATCGGCGAGGCGGCGCCGGTGACGGTCTCGAGTGCGTCCGCCACGTCCTCGACGATCTTCTCGCTCCGCATCAGGCGGTGGCGAAGCTCGGACAGTTCGTTCTCCTCGCCGGGGATCACCTTCAGCGCATTCAGTTCGTCGCGGGCCGCGCGGAGATAGTCCGCCTCGGCGCGCGCCGTGGTGACGCGCCGACGCTGCTCCTGCACTTCGTTCTCGGCGCTGCGCCAGGCGCGGAAGAAGCCGCCGAGGTCCGAGACCATTTCGCCCAGCCCGCCGAACGCATCCACCAGCCGCCGATGCGCCGCGGGATCGATCAGGGCGCGATCGTCGTGCTGGCCATGGACCTCGATGAGGGTCGCG
>CAXNGA010000336.1:0-3087 GCA_964201375.1 Kaistiaceae bacterium | reverse complement strand
CGCAGCCGGCCTCATCGGTGTGGCGATCTTCACCGCCACGCTCGGCAGCGACATCCTGAAGCTGGTCCCGATCCGGAACGGGCTCCTCAAGCGCCTGGCGCTCGCGACGCAGCCCGCGATCCTCGTCTTCGTCTGTGCGCTGCTGGGCGCGGCAACCACCGATGCCGCCGGGACCCGCTCGCTGATCGCGGAGTGGGCAGCCGGGTTCGCGATGCCGCCGGACGCCCTTTCCGGCGCTTGGCGCATCGCCCTTCTCGGCTTCCTCTTCGGCTTCCTGCTCTTCCTGTTCGACCGCCTGACCAAGCCCTACTGGGCACCGCGGGGCCGCGGGCCCGACCTTGCGACCGACTGGAAGCCATCGGGCCTCCTTGCGGGCCTGTTCTACGGCGGCATCACCGAGGAGGTGATGATGCGCTGGGGCATCATGAACCTTTTCCTGTTCGGGCTCGTCCGCGTGACGGACGCTCCGGACGGAAACCCTTCGCTCCTCCTCGTCTGGATCGCCATTGCGCTTGCCGCACTGATCTTCGGCGCCGGCCATCTCCCAGCCGCCCTCTCGTCCGGGCTCAGGAACCGCGGCTTCATCATCCGGACGGTCGGCCTCAACTTCGTCGCCGGGCTCATCTTCGGCTGGCTGTTCTGGAACTGGAACCTCGAGATTGCGATGATCGCCCACGCCGCCTTCCACGTCGGCGGCGCGGTGCTGGCGCTGTCGCTTCGGGTAGCAGGCGCGAAGCCGGCCTGACCGGGCGCCACAAACGAAAAGAGCCGCCCGAGGGCGGCTCCAAATTCGATCGCGGTGCGCGAAAGGTCTAGCGCGAGTAGAACTCGACGACCAGGTTCGGTTCCATCACCACCGGGTACGGCACGTCGGAGAAGGCCGGGATGCGAACGAAGGTGGCGGTCATCTTCGAGTGGTCGGCCGCGATGTAGTCCGGCACGTCGCGTTCGCCGAGGGAGACTGCTTCGAGCACCATCACGCTCTGCTTGGACTTCGCGCGGACCTCGATCAGGTCGCCGACCTTGCAGCGGTAGCTGCCGATGTTCACGCGCTTGCCGTTCACGTTGACGTGGCCGTGGTTCACGAACTGGCGGGCGGCGAACACAGTCGGCACGAACTTGGCGCGGTAGACGATCGCGTCGAGGCGGCTCTCGAGGAGGCCGATCAGATACTCGGACGTGTCGCCGGTCTTGCGCGACGCCTCGGTGTAGATCTTGCGGAACTGGCGCTCGGAAAGCTCGCCGTAATAGCCCTTGAGCTTCTGCTTGGCTCTGAGCTGGACACCGAAGTCCGAAAGCTTCTGCTTGCGGCGCTGACCGTGCTGGCCGGGGCCGTACTCACGCTTGTTGATGGGGCTCTTGGGCCGGCCCCAGATGTTTTCGCCGAGGCGGCGGTCGATCTTGTACTTGGCAGCATTGCGCCGTGACATCGCATATCCCTTTGGATCGTGGGGTACGCGCCCTCCTCTGCCCCGTGACCGGGACCGACAGGGAGATGCGGAGGCTTCCGCGTCTCCCACGGGTGCGTGGAAACGCCCGGAAGCCGAAGGCCACGGGCGAAGGCGGCGATTTACCGGCCGGGCCGGTACAAGTCAACCGATCACTCGCGGCGCTCCCAAAGAGCCGCGGCGCGCCGGTCCGCCTATCCCGTGATGGAGATGGGCGGATTCATGCCGCGGCGATGGATCACGAGGCCGCCGAGGAGCAGGAACGCCATCACCTGGTGCCCCAGGGCAAAGCCGACCGGAAGAGTGGCGCCAGCGGCGACCACGGTGGCGATGCCGAGCGCCATCTGGAGAATCACGAGCCCCACGAGGCGATAGGACGAGAAGGCGACGCGGCTGCCCGGCAGGCGGCGCGCGAGCCAGAATGCCTGGGCTACGATCAGGATCGCAATGAGGTAGGCCACCATACGGTGGAAGAAGTGGACCGTTGTGCCTCGCTCCTCGAACAGGAGCGCTGGGATCAACTCGCCATTCATGGCCGGCCAGCCGACGCCCCTGTTCCATGCATCGAGCCCGGCGACGAGCGCGCCGAGGAAGAGCTGGAAGAACAGGAAGGCGATCAGAACCGCGCCGAACGTCTTCACCGCGCCATCGGGATAGTTCGCGACCGGCCGTCCGGGCCTGAGGCCGCGCGCGACCCAGAGGAGGTAACTGAAGATGAGCGAAGCGAGCATGAGGTGGATCGCGAGCCGGTACTCATCGACCGAGACGAGCGTCGTTCCCTCCTCCACGCCGCTCTGGACCATGAGCCAGCCTGCCAGCCCCTGAAGGCCGCCCAGCGCAAAGATCGCCACGAGCTGCGGCCGGAGGCGCCGCTCGAGCCGGCCGGTGAACAGGAAGAACAGGAACGGCACCGCGAAGACGACGCCGACCAGCCGGGCAAGCACCCGGTGCGACCACTCCCACCAGAAGATGCCCTTGAACTCGGCCAGAGTCATGTCCGGGTTGAGGACCTCGAACTGTGGAATCTGCTGGTACTTGAGGAACTCCTCCTGCCATTCCGCGTCGTTGAGCGGCGGGACGACGCCGTGGATCGGCTGCCACTCCGTGATGGACAGGCCCGAGTCGGTGAGCCGCGTTGCACCGCCCACGAACACGATCAGCAGCACCATCGCGGCCAGGGCGTAGAGCCAGATGCGAACCAGCCGGCGATCGTTGTCGCGGTTGCGAGTGACACTCGGAATCGTGGCGGTCGCGGCAATGGTCATGGCGGATGTCCTGATTGCCGGTCGATTACGCCCGAGCCGGCGACCCTGCAACTGCCATCCATGCGACAGATTCCCGTCCTGCCGAAAGGGTGAGCGGTCATCCGTCGCAACGCGGGAGTATTCGCCACAACGCTTTGCGGAGGACGGGCGATGCGATAAGCAGAGACGTCACCTAGGAGCCGCGACCCTTGAGCATCCGAACCCGCAAGCTGATCGGAACGATCCTGCTGCTTCTGTTCGTCGGCTTCTATTCGATCCTGGTGATGGCGCTCGGCTCGTCGCACCTGATGGACGTCAACGGCTTCGTCACGCTGCTGTTCTACGCGGGCGCCGGACTCCTATGGGTCCCGCCGGCCGCCATCATCGTCCGCTGG
>CAXNGA010000335.1:0-3096 GCA_964201375.1 Kaistiaceae bacterium | reverse complement strand
CTCCTCGCCGACCAGGCGACGCTCGTCGAGCGCGCCGTGGCCATGGCCCGCGTCGCCCCGGAGGATCCCTACGCCGGGCTCGCCGACCGCGACCGGGTAGCCCGGGAGTTTCCGGAGCTCGACCTTCTCGACGACCACATCGCGACGGTGGACGAGCTCCGCGATCGCGCGCTCGCCGCCGAGGATGCGGCGCTCGCTGTTCCCGGCATCACCAATTCGGGCGGCGCTTCGGCCAGCTGGGGCGTGTCGGGACTCGTCCTGGCCACCTCGGACGGTTTCACCGGCACCTATCTGCGCTCGATGTTCCAGCTCTCCGCCACCGCAATTGCGGGCGAGGGCACGGGCATGGAGCGCGACTATGATTTCGCCTATGCGATCCACGACGAGGACCTGCCGGACCCTGCGGCCCTCGGCCGGAACGCCGGCGAGCGCACGGTGCGCCGCGTCGGGCCGGGCAACATCGAGACCGGCCGCTACCCGGTCGTCTTCGACGAGCGCGTTTCGTCGAGCCTCGTCGGGCACCTCTCGGCCGCCATGAACGGCGCGTCGATCGCGCGCCGGAGCTCGTTCCTCTCGGAGGACCTCGGCAGGCAGGTGTTCGCTCCCGGCATCCGCATCGCCGATGATCCGCTCCGCCGCCGCGGCATCGGCTCCCGCCCGTTCGACGGCGAAGGCGTCCGCCAGACGCCGCTCGACCTCGTCACCGACGGCGTTCTGCAGACCTGGCTCCTCGACACGGCCACCGCCCGCGAACTCGGCCTCTCGACCAACGGCCGCGCCGCGCGCGCCGGCGGAACGCTGTCGCCGGCGTCCACCAACCTCGCCCTCCTGCCCGGCACCGTGTCGCGCGAGGAACTCCTCGCCGAGGTCGGGGAGGGTGTCTACATCATCGACCTTCTCGGCTCGGGGGTGAGCCTCACGACCGGCGACTACAGCCGCGGCGCCGCGGGCTTTCGCATCCGCAACGGCGTCCTTGCCGAGCCGCTCTCGGAGATCACCATCGCCGGCAATCTCCGCGACATGTTCCGCTCGCTCAAGCCGGCCAACGACCTCCGCTATCTCTTCTCGACCAACGCCCCCACCGTCGCCATCGGCGGCATGACCGTCGCCGGGCGGTGAGCACGACGAGCCTCGCCGACGACCTGGCGCTTCTCGTGGACGCCGTCCGCGCCGCCGCGGATCTGGCGCTCGGATTCGTCGGCAGGACGCCGAAAGTGTGGACCAAGGCGAACAGTTCGCCGGTCACCGAGGTCGACATCGCCGTCGAGAAGCTGCTGTGCGACCGGCTGCGGCCGGCGCGTCCGGACTATGGCTGGCTGTCCGAGGAGACCGAGGACGAAGGAAGCCGCCTCACCGCGCCGCGGACGTTCGTCGTCGACCCGATCGACGGGACGCGGAGCTTCGTCCAGGGCGGCCGGGACTGGACCATCCCCGTCGCCATCGTGGAACGGGGACGGCCGGTGGTCGCCGCCCTCGCCAATCCGCGGCGCGACGAGTTCTACACCGCCACGGCCGGCGGCGGCGCCACGATGAACGGGCAGCCGATCCTCGTGTCCGTCCGCCAGACGCTCGGCGGCTCGACGCTGGCGGTCTCGCGCCGACTTGCCCAGTGGAGCGATGACGGAGAGGGCGAGCCTCCGCGGAACCAGTTCTACGCCTCGCTCGCCTACCGCCTCGCCCGGGTCGCCGACGGGCGGCTGGACGGGGCCGCAATCAGGGCCGATGCCCAGGATTGGGACCTTGCCGCTGCTGACCTTCTGGTGCACGAAGCCGGTGGGGTCCTCAGAGATCTCGGCGGCGCCGTCCCGCGCTACGACCGTCCCGGAACGAGTCACCCGCCGCTCATCGCCGCCCGTCCCGCCCTGGCGGACGCGATGATGCGCCTTCTGCGCCAGTCGCTCTCCGCCACGCCGTGACCGGTCGAAGGATGCGCCGATGGCTGCCGCCGATGCCGAAGGGAAACAGCTTCTCCACCTCGTGTTCGGCGGTCGCCTGAAGGCGCTCGATTCCGACCGTTTCGAGAATCTCGACGACCTCGACATCGTCGGCATCTACCCGAACTACCGGGCGGCGTATGATGCGTGGAAACAGTGTGCGCACCGAAGCGTCGACGACGCGATGATGCGCTACTATGTGGTTCACGTGCACCGCCTGTTCGACCCCGTGGCGCCGCCGAAGCCCGACGGCGATTGAGGAGCGGACCAAGGATGGCCTTCCAGGACGACCGCCCGGCGACCCGACCCCCCCGGCGGAAGTCGGTCCTTGGTCGGGCATGGAAGCGTTTTGGGGGTTCGCCGGGCGTCCAGGGGGTCATCGGCAGCGCGGCGGCCGGCTACATTCGCCTCGTCGGCTCGACCAACCGCCTCGTCTATGAAGGCTCCGTCGATTACGCCACGCTCGACCTCTCCAACCCGCTGATCATCACGATGTGGCATGGCCAGCACCTCCTGGTGCCGGCGGTGCGGCGCGCCGACCACCGGATCGTTGCGCTGATCTCGCGTCATCGCGACGGCGAGATCAACGCCATCGCCGCCCGGAAACTCGGCATCGGCACGGTCCGCGGCTCGGCCGCCCGCGAGAAGAGCCGCGTCATCGAGCGCGGCGGAATATCGGGCTTCCTCAAGCTCCGCGCCGCCCTCCGCGAGGGGACCTCCGTCACGCTCACCGCCGATCTATCCAAGACCGTCGCCCGGCGTGCCGGCATCGGCATCATCCAGCTCGCCCGCGCCTCGGGCGTCCCGATTGCGCCCATCGCGCTCGCCACGAGCCGGCGCATCGATGTCCGCTCCTGGGACCGCACCAGCGTGAACCTTCCCTTCGGCCGCATGGCGATGGTCGTCGGCGACTTCATCCCCGTCGCGGCCGATGCCGACGATTCGGCGATGGAGGCGAAACGCCACGCGCTCGAGGCCGAGCTCAACCGGGTCACGGCACGCGCCTACGCGCTGGCCGATCGACGGGATGGCTGAGGCCTGGGGCGGGGCGCTCCTTTCGGCCTACAGCCTCGCGGGCCGCGTCGCCATTCCGTTCCTTCCCCTCTACCTCCGCTCGCGCGCGAACTCCGGGCGCGAGGATGCAACGCGCTTCCAGGAGCGC
>CAXNGA010000334.1:0-3118 GCA_964201375.1 Kaistiaceae bacterium | reverse complement strand
AGGTGTAGCTGCCGTCGGACTTCATCAGCGGCCGGTCGATGTCGTCGCCGAACGCGGACGAGCGGAACAGCGTCTGCTCGCGGTCTTCCCAGTCCTCGCTGGGCTGGCCCTTCGGCGGCGGCAGGCGGCCGACATAGACCAGGCCACGGGCTCGGGACGCCTCGATCGCCGCGGCGATGCGGTCGGTCGCGCCCGTGCTGAGCGAGCGCTCCGAGAAGAAGACATCGTGCCTGATGTGGAGCGCGGCGAGATCGTCGCGGATCATCGCCATCATCATGTCGATGGCGGTGTGCCGGACGATGGGCAGCCACTCTTCTTCGCCGCGGTCGAGGAGGCTGCGCCCGTGCTCGCGCGCGAGCACCTCACCCACCGGGACCAGGTAGTCGCCGGGATACAGTCCTTCCGGGATCGCTCCGATCGCCTCGCCAAGGGCTTCGCGGTAGCGCAGGAACGCCGAGCGGGCGAGCACGTCGACCTGGCCGCCGGCGTCGTTGATGTAGTACTCGCGCGTCACGTCGTGGCCGGTGGCGGCGAGGAGGCTGGCCATCGCGTCGCCGACCACCGCGCCGCGGCAATGGCCGACGTGGAGCGGCCCCGTGGGGTTGGCCGACACGTACTCGACGTTGACCTTGCGGTTCCTGCCGATGCCGCTGCGGCCATAGCCCGGCCCGAGCCGCAGCACCTCGGCGAGGAAGCCGTGCCAGTACGCCGGCCTGAGCGTGAGGTTGATGAAGCCGGGCCCTGCGACCTCGGCCCTGGCCACGTCGGGATCGTCAGCCAGAACCGCGGCAAGGCGCGTGGCGAGCGCCCGCGGGTTCGTGCCGCTCGGCTTTGCCAGCACCATCGCGGCGTTGGTCGACAGTTCGCCGTGCGAGGCGTCGCGCGGCGGCTCGACCACGACCCGAGACACGTCCGGCTCGGCCGCGCCGAACTCGGCCGGAACAACCTTCTGGACCGCCGCAACGACGCGGGCGGTGAAAACCTCGAAAACGTTCATGGCGCTTGGGAAATACCGGGTTGGACCCGCGCGCGACCTAGCCGAAATCGGGGGTGCGGTCAAACAGCCGGCGGTACTCGGACAGCGCGAAGCGATCGGTCATGCCAGCAAGGAAATCCGCGATCCGGCGCCCGCGCCGCTCATCCGCCGCGTCCTCGAGCCCCGTCCGCCACTCGGGCGGCAGCGCCTCCGGGTCGATCCGGTAGCGCTCGAACAGGGCGGTGACCACGGCTTCCGCCGCGACCGTCACCGTGAGGACCCCGGCATCGCGATAGACGTTGCGCGACAAATGCTGCTTCACCGCCCGCTCGGCCTCCGCGATCTCCGGCGAGAAGCCGATGAGCGCCCTCCCCGCATGGCGCACCTCGCCGGCGTCCGCAGGCGCCGCCATGGCAATGCGGCGGCCGGATTCGGCCAGAATGTCCTCCACGAGGAGGTGGATCAGCCGGCGCAGGAGTTCCGGGACGAGCCGCGACCGCTCCAGCCCGCCGTGGTCGCGCGCGATGCCATCGAGGATCGCATCGAGGATCGGCACTTCCCGAAGGCCGTCGATGGTCAGGAGGCCGGCGCGGAGGCCGTCGTCGATGTCGTGCGTATTGTAGGCGACGTCGTCAGCGATGGCAGCGCACTGGGCCTCGAGGGCGGGATACAGCGCGAGCTCGAGGTCGTGCCGGGCCGACAGGGCCGCCACCGTGGGCGACACCACCACATCCGCGGCAGCGGGGCCGTTGTGCTTCACCAGGCCCTCGATCACCTCGTAGCTGAGATTGAGCCCGTCGAAGGACGGGTAGCGCCGCTCGAGGGCGGCGACGACGCGAAGGCTCTGGACGTTGTGGTCGAACCCGCCGAACGCCCGCGCCGCGCGGTCGAGCGCCCGTTCGCCGGAGTGGCCGAACGGCGGATGGCCGAGGTCGTGGGCGAGCGCGATTGCCTCGGCGAGATCCTCGTCGAGCCCGAGCGACCGGGCGAGCGAGCGGGCGATCTGCGCCACTTCCAGCGTGTGAGTCAGCCGCGTGCGGAAATGATCGCCCTCGTCGGCGAGGAACACCTGCGTCTTGCCCTTGAGCCGACGGAAGGCGGTCGAATGGATGATGCGGTCGCGGTCGCGCTCGAACGGGGTCCGCCGCACCGAGGGCGCCTCCTCGATCCAGCGGCCGCGGCTTGCGGCGGGATCCGAAGCCCACCGGGCCCGCACGCCGGCGCGCCGCCAGTTGGAGGACGGTGCGGCGGTCACGGCGACAGCGGTTGCGTTGACAGTGTCATGGGCGAGACCTAACTATCAGAACAAGTTCGGCAAAGGACCGCCATGAATATCGCCGTTGAAGAAGCTGTCTCCGGCGCTCCTGTCAAGCTCACCGAGAGCGCCGCAAAGCGCATCGCGAAGCTGATCCGCGAGACCGATGGCAGCATCGCGCTGCGCATCGCGGTGGAAGGCGGCGGCTGCTCCGGCTTCCAGTACCGGTTCGACTTCGTCGGCGAGGCCGCCGCCGACGACTTCGTCGTACGGCGGGGCGATGCGGTGGTGCTCGTCGATCCGGTGTCCCTCCCCTACATGCTGGGCTCGGAGATCGACCTCGTGGCGAACCTCATGGAAGAGGGCCTGCAGGTGAAGAACCCCCTCGCGGTAGCCTCCTGCGGCTGCGGCACCAGCTTCTCGATCTGACCCCGGAACGGCACCGGGATTCCGGCGTTCCATCGGGAGCCGCCGTTCCTCCTGGGGCATTGCGCCGAATTGCAGCCGCAAAAGCCTGCGAGACGGCATCGGCGAGGCGGGCGCCCTCCGATACCAACCCAATGGAGTTCTGCCGTGATCAAACGCCTCGCCTTCGCGCTCTCGCTGACGGTGATTGCCGCGACATCTGCCTTCGCCCAGGCAACCCCCGGGGTCGCCACCCTCACCGCCGAGGGGACCGGGACTGTCCTCGCCGCGCCCGATACGGTCATCATCGACATCGGCGTCACCACGCGCGCCGCCTCGCCCGCTGAGGCGCTGGCCGGCAACAACACCGACATGCAGGCCGTCATTGCTGCCGTCATCGCGGCCGGCGTCGCCGAGACCGACATCGCCACCAGCAACTTCTCGATCTCTCCCATCTATGACGACAGGCAGACCACTCGTGC
>CAXNGA010000333.1:0-3124 GCA_964201375.1 Kaistiaceae bacterium | reverse complement strand
CGCCACCCCGCTCCGTCTCTCCAACGCGTTCCACACGTTCCAGCCTACGCCGCGGTGAAAAACACGCTGAGCAGGACCGCGACCCCCTTCACGCCGCAGCAAAACCGCTGCCGAAATCCGAACGCTTATGAATAAGACGGGCTAGCGCGTCTGCCAATGAATGAGCAGGGATCCCTGCTTGAGTTGGTCAATGACGGTGCGCGCGAATCTGTGATCCAGCGCCGGACAGCCTTCGCTCCGCCCAGTCCGCCCGGTCCGTCTTACGAAGTCGTCGGACACATAGTCGGCGCCATGAACGACGATCGCCCGCGACCGTGCGTTGGAGTTCGTCGACTCCAGTCCGGGTGCCGTCGCGAAGTTGGTTGGAATTGGGGGTGGCGTAGTCTCCGGGTGCTTCAACCCGAACGAGTCCAGCGTTGACGCGCCGGACAGGAGACCACGCCATGACGAGCACTACCACGAAGCCGGATGCCGTTCAGCCTGAGGCCGAGACGGCGGTTCATCTCTTCGACGACTGGTTCGATCCGATCGAAGCTGGCCTGCGCGATCGGGTCCGCGATTTCATCGAGACGATGATCAGGACCGAGTTCGACGCCGCTCTCGCCCGCCCGCGCTATGCACGGCGGCCCGACGCGAGTGACGGGGGCGATGGCGCCAGCGCCGGCGTTTCTGGCCACTGGCACGGCAGCCGAACACGAACGCTGATGGGGACCTTCGGGTCGACCGAGATCACCGTGCCGCGTGCTCGCCTCAAAGCCGGTGATGGCAAGACCAGCGAGTGGAAGAGCCAGACCTTGCGCGCCTACCAGCGGCGGACGAAGGCCGCCGACGCTCTGATAGCGGCGGCCTATCTCGCCGGCACCAACACACGCCGTGTCCGCCGCGCGCTCGCGGCGCTGTTCGGCGGCGCAGTCCGCAAGGACACCGTCAGCCGGGTTTGGCGGAAGGTGAAGACCGACTGGGAAGCCTGGAACACCCGATCGCTGGCCAACGAGCCGATCGTGCGCCTCATCCTCGACGGCACGGCCGTGCGTGTCCGCTTGGACAGGAAGGCAACGTCGATCTCGCTCCTCGTGGTGATCGGGGTGCGCGAGGACGGGCAGAAGGTGCTCCTGGCGGTCAAGGACATGGGCGGCGAAACGACGGAGGCGTGGCGTACGGTGCTCGACGACCTGATCGCCCGCGATCTGCGCCGGCCGGAGTTCCTGATTGTCGACGGCGCGCCGGGGCTGGAGAAGGCCATCGCCGCCGTCTGGAACGGCGTGCCGCTGCAACGGTGCACGGTTCACAAGCATCGCAACCTCCTCGGCCACGCGCCCGAGCGCCTGCACGAGGAGATCTCCGCCGACTACACCGACATGATCTACGCCGCGACGGCCGAGGAGATCGAAGAACGGCGCAAGGCCTTCGTCCGCAAGTGGCGGCTCCGGCATCGGGCCGTCGCCGATAGCCTCGATGAGGCCGGCGACGCCCTGTTCGCCTTTACCCGCTTGCCGCCATCGCAATGGCGAAGCGCCAGGACCTCGAACGCCATCGAACGCCTCCACGAGGAGTTCAAGCGGCGGATCAAGACCCAGACTGTGCTGCCGTCCGCCGACACAGCGGCAATGCTGTTCTGGGCTCTGCTCGCTTCCGGCCAGATCGTCATGCGAAAGGTGGATGGCTGGCAGACGCTCGCGACGAAGCTCATCGACCGTCCGATTGACCTGGCCGCCTGAACCGATACCTTCAACACACCGGAGGGCTGCGTCACACGAATTCCAACACGACCTGCGACGGCACCTGCTCCGGGCTGGCCGATGCACTTTCTGGTCAGGTAACGACAGAGCCTCCCTGGGGTGGACGCCGGCAGTCAATTGTCGGATAGAGGCGGCGGCAACAACGGACATTGCGCGACGGGGGGACAGGCAATGAGCAAAGCGATGCACGCATCCATTTTGGGCGGGACGCTGCTGGTCGCGGCGGCGGGCGCGGCTTTCGGGATCGACGCGCCGACGCAGTTGACGCCGCTCGACCAGGGCATCGATCAGGCGACGCTCCAGCGCTTCCACCATACCGACCAGGGCTCGCGCCTCGTTCCGGCCGCCTGGCTGGCGGCGCTGGCAGGCCCCGACGGCACCGGCAACTTCATGGACCCGGCCAATCTGCGGCCGATGGGATTCATCATCGATCGGGTCGCCGGCGATCCGCTGAATCCCTATGGCTGGCCGATCGGCATCGCGATGACCGATCCGGCGGCCGGCGGGCTCCCATTCGCCGGCTTCACCTGCGCCGCCTGCCACACCGGCGAGATCGTCTATGAGGGCACGCATTTGCGCATCGACGGCGCCCCGGCGCTGAACAATCTTGGGGCCTTCGTTGCCGGCATGGCCGAAGGCTTCGTAGCCACCAATGCGGATCCCGCGCGGCAGGCGCAGTTCTTTGCCGATGCGATCGCCGCCGGCTATCCCGCAGCGCGGATCGAGGCCGATTTCGCCGCTGCGCTGCCAACCTTCGCGGCGCTGAGCCAGGGCGCTGCCGCCAATGCGGCCATCGACGGCCCCGGCCGCCAGGACGCCGTTCAGGGCATTGCCAATCTGATCTTCAGCAACGATCTCGGCGTACCGGCCAACCGCCGGCTGCAGGATGCACCGGTGAGCATTCCCTTCCTGTGGGACACTTGGCGTCTTAGCCGGGTCCAGACCAATGGCTTCGCGCCCGGCCAGAACTCCATCGGCCGCAATATTGGCGAGGTGCTCGGCGTCTTCGGCCGGACCAATTTCGTCGATCGCGCGACCGGAACTCCGAACCCCGAGCCGCAGCGCTGGGAGACCAGCGTCCAACTCGGCAACATGCTGTGGCTCGAAGATACGCTCCGTGGGCTCGCACCGCCGCCCTGGCCGGCCGACATTCTCGGCGCGATCGATGAGGAACTTGCGGCGGAGGGACGCGACCTATTCGCCGCCCATTGCTCCGGCTGCCATGGCATCGCGACGCTGCCGGACGGCACCTGGGACGCGCCCGTCATCGCCCTGGCGACGGTCGGCACCGACCCGACCATGGCCGCCAATTTCGCGTCGCGCATGTATGACGCGACGATCCTCGGCCTCGGCGACGCGCTGACCACCGCCGAGGGCCTGGAGGA
>CAXNGA010000332.1:0-3129 GCA_964201375.1 Kaistiaceae bacterium | reverse complement strand
CAGCGCATGCTGCGCCTCCTCCAGGGCGATGTCGGCTCCGGCAAGACGATCGTCGCGCTGCTGGCGATGGCCGCGGTCGTCGAGGCCGGCAGCCAGGCCGCGCTCATGGCGCCGACGGAAATCCTCGCACGCCAGCATTTCGCAACGATCGGCCCGCTCGCGGCGAAGGGCGGTCTCGGCGTTGCCATCCTCACCGGCCGCGAGACCCGCCGCGAGCGCGACGCGATCCTCCAGCGTCTCGCTGCACCGAAGTCGCCCGAAGGCTTCTTCGGCGAGAACGGCGGCCTCGACATCCTCATCGGCACGCACGCCCTCTTCCAGGAAGGCGTCGCCTTCCGCGATCTCGGCCTTGCCGTCGTCGACGAGCAGCACCGCTTCGGCGTGCAGCAGCGCCTCGCTCTGGCCGCCAAGGGCGAGGCGACCGACGTGCTGGTGATGACGGCCACGCCCATCCCGCGCTCGCTCGTGCTCACCACCTTCGGCGACATGGACGTCTCGCAGCTCCGCGAGAAACCGGCCGGACGGCAGAAGGTCGAGACGCGCGTCGTCTCCGACGAACGGCTCGACGAGGTCGTCGGCCGGATCGGCGCCGCGATCTCGCAGAGCGACAAGGTGTTCTGGGTCTGCCCGCTCGTGGAGGAGTCGGACGAATCGGACCTGACCGCAGCGGCGACCCGCGCGAAGATGCTGGCGGAGACGCTCGGCGTCGAGGTGGCGCTGGTTCATGGCCGGATGAGCGGCCCCGAAAAGGACCGCGAGATGGAGCGCTTCAAGGACGGCGGTGTGCCGCTCCTGGTTGCGACGACCGTCATCGAGGTCGGGGTCGACGTGCCGGATGCCTCGATCATGGTGATCGAGCATGCCGAGCGGTTCGGCCTTGCCCAGCTGCACCAGCTTCGCGGCCGCGTCGGGCGCGGCGGCAAGGCGGCGACATGCCTCCTCCTCTACCGGCCGCCGCTGGGCGAGACGGCACGCGCGCGGCTCGAAATCCTCCGTGAGAGCGACGATGGCTTCCGTATCGCCGAGGAGGACCTTCGCCTCCGCGGCGGCGGCGAAATCCTCGGCACCCGCCAGGCCGGCGTGCCGACCTTCCGCCTCGCCGACCTCGAAAAGCATCACGAACTGATGGAGCAGGCCCGCGCCGACGCCAGCGATGCAATCGCCGCCGATCCGGACCTCGCCGGCCCGCGGGCGGATGCGCTGCGTGTCCTGTTGTACCTGTTCGGCAGGGATGCCGCCGTGAGGCTGCTCAGGGCTGGGTAGAGGAAGCAGCAGTAGGCTAGAAGCGAATAGTGAGTAGCGAATAGCGAGTAGAGAATAGGAGCGTCTCGCTATTCGCTATTCGCTATTCGCTATTCGCTATTCGCTATTCTCTACTCACCACCCACCACCTAGTCGAACCAGCGGCTGATCGCCTCGATGTTGAGGTTGAACCGGGCGTTGGCGAAGTAGAGCGCCCCGACGACGACACCGGCAAGCGCCGTGGTGATCAACGCCTTTCGCAGCAGCATCGGCCGGGCCGGCGCGCTTTCGGTCGTACCGAGCACGGTGCCGCCCTCGTCTTCCTGCTGCGTCTTCACGCCAAACGGCAGCACGAAGAACAGGCAGAGCCACCAGGTGACGAAGTAGATCGCGACAAAGGTCAGCGTTTGCATGGCGGCCGTCCGGAAATGTGCGAGAGACGCTACTCAATCACCGACAGGAAGACGGTGCAAACGGGCTTCTTGCCCCAGGCTTCCTCGACAGCGGCCCGCACCGAGCGACGGACGGCGTCCGCGACGAAGGCCGGGTCCTTCCGCCGCGGTCGCGGGATACTGACGACGGCGCCCCGTACCGCACTGCCGACGATGGTCGCCATTGCCCGGCCGGCCATGTCGCGCTGCGGCACGCCGGAGAGCGCCACCTGCGGCGCTTGCTCCAGTTCGCCGCGGTGGTCGAGGATGATCGAGACCGCGATGTGGCCCGCAAACGACATCCGCCTGCGCTCGTTGATGCCGAGTTCCTCGCGGTCGCCGACGATCGTGCCGTCACGGTAGATGCGGCCGACCGGGATCGCGTTGGGGAACACGACCGGCGCCGGCGCAAGGCGCGCGATGGACCCGTTCGGCGCTTCGAGAACCCTCGGAATGCCGGCGCCGAGCGCCAGCTGGCGCTGCGCGGCAAGGTGCATGGCCTCGCCATGGACCGGCACGAGCATCTGCGGCCGCAGCCAGTCGTACATCTCGAGGAGCTCTTCCTGGCGCGGATGTCCCGAGACGTGGACGAGCCGGTCGCGGTCGGTCACGACCGTGACGCCCTGGGCCACGAGCTTGTTGATGATGTCGTTCACCGGCCGCTCGTTGCCGGGAATCGTCCGGGACGAGAACACGAGCGTGTCCTTCGGCCCGAGCCGGATGAGCCGGTCCTCCTGGTTCGCGACGCGCGCCAGCGCCGCCCGCGGCTCGCCCTGGCTGCCCGACAGGATGAGGACGACGTTGGACGCAGGTAGCATTTCGAGCTGGTCGGCCTCGCGGAAAGGCGGCGCATCGCGGAGGTAGCCGATCTCCGTCGCGACTTCGACGACGCGTCTGATGGCACGGCCGACGGCGACCACCTCGCGCCCCGCCGCTTCGGCGGCCAATGCGATCGAGCGCAGCCGCGCGACGTTCGACGCGAACAGCGTGAAGGCCACCCGCCCCTCCGCCTCGGCGATCAGCTTCCTGAGCTCCGCCGCGACCTCGCCCTCCGACGGGCTGTGCCCCGGCCGGGCCGCGTTGGTGGAATCGCAGATGAGAGCGAGGACGCCCTCCTCGCCGATGGCTCTCAGACGAGCGATGTCGGTCAGCGGCCCGACCTGCGGCGCGGGATCGATCTTCCAGTCGCCGGTGTGGACGACCGTTCCGAGCGGCGTCCGTATCGCCAGCGCCATCGCCTCGGGAATCGAATGTGCGACCGGGATGAACTCGACCTCGAACGGACCGAGCGCGATCCGGCTCCCGCCGCGGACGATCTTCACCGGGATTTCGACACCGATCGAATCACTGCCGCGCTTGGCCTCCAGAAGGCCCGCGGTGAACGGCGTTGCGTAGACCGGCGCCCGCAGGCGCGGCCACAGCGTCAGAAGGGCGCCGTAGTGGTCCTCGTGCGCGT
>CAXNGA010000331.1:0-3130 GCA_964201375.1 Kaistiaceae bacterium | reverse complement strand
ATGATCGCGTCCATAGATTCAACACTTCTATATCGGCTGTTATATCGGCTGTCGCCAATCGATAGAAAGAACTCGCGGCCTCCCCGGTCCGGTTGCAGTAGAGTCGAGGAGAGGCGCGGCAACGCGGGCATGATGCCCTCGTCCCGTTTCCTCTCCCCGCTCATCGAACCGGACGTGGAGATTTCCCGCATCCGGCTCTCCGACTGGTTTCGTGTCAGGCTCACGGCTGCGTCGACGGCGTAGGGCGGCGGAGGCGGCCCACACCAAGCTCGCCGAACACACGTGTGCCCGGGAACTCAGCTGTGCCGCGCGTTGCCACCTTGTGCCGCCGTCTGAGGAAGTTGCGCACCCGGTCATAGACATGGCCTTCGACGTCCCGGTAGGCCGAGCTCAGGGTTCCGTGGCTGAAGTAGCCCGACCATCCCCGCGTCAAGCGGTTCAACCGGTCGCGCACGTCGTCCCAAGAGCCCTGGTTGCCCGGCACCAGGATGTCGCCGATCTTGTCCTTGATCCGTCCCATGCTCTTCTGCGATGGACTGTAGCCCAGATACCGCTTGCCATCTCGGCGCCGCCAATGTGGGCCGAACGTGTAACCAAGAAAGTCGAACCGCTCCTTTCGGGCATCCTTCAGCGAGGTTTTCGCCTCGTTGAGGGTTAGGCCGAGCCTGAGCATGACACCGCGCGTCCACGCCAGCGCCTCGTCCGCGTGACCGCGGCTGAGGATGACGAAGTCGTCGGCATAGGAGACGATGTGGGCCCGATAGGCCCGCGTCTTCTCCTGCATGCGCCAGAACTTCAGGAAGCGGTTGATGTAGAGGTTGGCGAGCAGCGGCGAGATGACACCGCCTTGCGGCGTGCCATGCTTGCTTGCCTTGCCACCGCTCATCCGCCGCGTCCCGTCCCTGTCGCGTTCCTCGACCGGTGCCTTCAGCCACATTTTGATGAAGCTCAGGATCATCCGGTCTACGATCCGGCGCGCGACGCAACTCATCAGTGCGCTGTGCGGAATCGTGTCGAAGTACTTGGACAGATCGGCATCGACCACATCCGTGTGGCCGGCCCAGAGCAGGCTGTGGACTTTCTTGATCGCGTCGGCCGCCGACCGGTTGGGCCGATAGCCGTAGGTATTGGGCTCGAGGTCCGCTTCGAAGATCGGCTCGATCACGATCTTGACGGCGGTCTGCACCACCCGGTCCCGAATGGTCGGGATGCCGAGTGGCCGCTCGCCGCCGCCGGGCTTCGGGATCAACACCCGCCGCACCGGTTGTGATCGATAGGTCTTCTGCCGCAACTCCTCGCGCAAGCCGGAAAGCCATTCCGTCAATCCCGCCGCCTCGATCTGGTCGAACGTCACCCCGTCCACACCCGGCGCGCCGTCGTTCTCACGAGCGAGCGCGTAGGCGTGGGCAAGAATGTCCTCGCGCCAGACCTTGTCGTAGAGCTGATAGAAACGGAACTCCGGCTCCGCCTTCGCCTTGACATAGAGCTTTCTCTGCAGCGTCCGGATCTTGTCGGGCTTTGCCAGGCTCATCGCCAATGTCCCTGTCCTCGACCACTTCGAAACCGCACCAGAAGTGAGGGTCCTTCCCTCCACCGGAGTTACCCGGCCTCGACGGTACTATGACCCTCTCCGACTCCCGCCCGATCCGCTGGCAGAACCAGCGTTGGAGCCGAAGCTCCGACCGAAGCGGGTCTCCCCCGATTACCCGCAGTGTCTTTCCAACGTGCCGTGCCCATTACCCCGGCGGACCAGAACGGGTGCATCTGTCGATTGCTTCCCCATCCCATACTGCCTTCCCCGATAGGTAGCCGGGTCGGCGTCCGCGACAAAAGTGTTTCGAGGCCTGCTCAGGCTTCACGCGTGTTACGGCCCGCTGGATCGCTCAACCGCCCAAGGCGGCCTTTGTCACGAGGCTTCGGCGGAGCCGGTTACCCAACCACGCCGCTCGTCAGCTACCAGATCAATCGACAACTATCTGGGTGGAACCTTCCTCCACTGACACTCCGCGCCTTCGGGGCGCACTACCTATCCCCTTACCTCAGTTCGCCGTCGGCTTCACTGTGCCGAACCACCGACAGCGCCGGGTCTCGTCGACCAGCATTCGCATCGTCCGTGGCGGGCGGATGACGAGCTGCTCGAGCAGGCGGGCTGCGATCCGGCCGACGCCTTTGGTCTTGCGGCGGTTGTGGCGGAACGCGAACTCGTCGAGGTAGGCCTGCAGGTGCTTGTCTCGCACCGCGCCAGCGTGCGTGCCGAGCAGCCAGCGTTTGAGCAGCGAGATCGTCCAGTGGCAGCACTGCACGGCGTCGTTCTCGCGCCGCTCGGCCTTGGTCTGCACGATGGCGTCGTGAGACCGCTTCTCCAGACTCTTCTTGTTGTAGCCGGCGTGTCCGTCTGTCACGACGTGCGCGTCGGTGGCGACCTGGCCCGCTGCGAACAGCTTGCAGGTTTCCGTATCGTTGTTCTCGACGTGCGCGAGGCGCACCCGCCCGCCGGCCTCGGAGGCCACCAGAACCAGTTCGTTCACGCCGGCTTTGACGAGCGCCTCGTCGAGCTGAACGCCTGAGCCGAGCGGCTCGCGGTCGGGGCGGACCAGCGCGGTGCGCAGCTTGTGCAGCCAGGTCCAGGCGGTCTCGTAGGAGCCGAACCCCATGATCCGCTGCAGGTCCTTGGCCGAGATGCCGTTGCGGTGCGAGGCGATCTCGAACACCGCACGGAACCACACCTTGAGCGGCTTGCGCGTCTTGTCGAGCAGCGTGCCCGAGGTCAGGCTCGTCTGATGGCAGCAGTCTGCACACTCGAACAGCGTGCCGTTGCGCAGAGGTTTGCGGATGTGCTTACTCCGGCAGCGCTGGCAGGCCGGCTCACCGCCCCAGCGGGCCTCGATCCAGTAGGCGCGGCAATCGTCCTCTGTCGCAAACCGCGCATCGAACTCAGGCGCCGTCTTCGGAAAATCACGCCACAGATCGTTTGGACTGGACTGCGACATGGACCAACTCCTGGTTGGCACTCATGTCGCATGCAATTGCGCCGGATCTGAGGGGGCTGAGGCAAGGGGATAGGTAGTGCGCCCCGAAGGCGCGGAGTGTCAGTGGAGGAAGGTTCCACCCAGATAGTTGTCGATTGATC
>CAXNGA010000330.1:0-3135 GCA_964201375.1 Kaistiaceae bacterium | reverse complement strand
TACATCGTCAAGGACATCGGCCTTGCCCCCTGGGGTCGCAAGGAGATCGACATCGCCGAGACGGAGATGCCCGGCCTGATGTCGGTGCGCGAGCAGTACGGCGCGTCGCAGCCGCTCAGGGGCGCCCGGATCGCCGGCTCCCTCCACATGACCATCCAGACCGCGGTGCTGATCGAGACGCTGAAGGCGCTCGGAGCCGACGTCCGCTGGGTGTCGTGCAACATCTACTCGACGCAGGACCATGCCGCCGCGGCCATCGCCGCCGCCGGCACGCCGGTGTTCGCCGTCAAGGGCGAGACCCTCAGGGAATACTGGGACTACACCCGCCGCCTGTTCGACTGGGCCGATGGCGGCCTGCCGAACATGATCCTCGACGACGGTGGCGACGCCACGCTCTTCGTCCACTACGGCCTCCGGGCGGAGCAGGGCGACACCGCCTTCCTCGACAAATTCGAGAACGAGGAGGAGGAGGTCTTCTTCGCCCTCATCCGCCGCACGCTCGCCGAGCGTCCGGGCTGGTTCGCCCGCGTTGCCGCCTCGATCAAGGGCGTGACCGAGGAGACCACCACCGGCGTCAAGCGCCTCTACGAGATGCAGAAGAAGGGCACGCTCCTGTTCCCGGCGATCAACGTCAACGACTCGGTCACGAAGTCGAAGTTCGACAACCTCTATGGCTGCCGTGAGAGCCTGGTGGACGGCATCCGGCGCGGCACCGACGTCATGATGGCCGGCAAGGTCGCCATGGTTGCGGGCTATGGCGATGTCGGCAAGGGCTCGGCCGCCTCGCTCCGCCAGGCCGGCTGCCGCGTGATGGTGTCCGAGATCGACCCGATCTGCGCCCTGCAGGCGGCGATGGAAGGCTACGAGGTCGTGACGATGGAGGACGCCGCCCGGCGCGCGGACATCTTCGTCACCGCCACCGGCAATGTCGACGTCATCACCATCGAGCACATGCGGGCCATGAAGGACCGCGCGATCGTGTGCAACATCGGCCACTTCGACAGCGAGATCCAGGTCGCCGCGCTCCGGAACCACAAGTGGTCGAACGTGAAGCCGCAGGTGGACGAGATCGAATTCCCCGACGGCAAGCGCATCATCCTTCTCTCCGAAGGGCGCCTCGTGAACCTCGGCAACGCCATGGGCCATCCGAGCTTCGTGATGTCGAACTCCTTCACCAACCAGACGCTGGCGCAGATCGAGCTCTGGGCGCACGGCGACCGCTACGAGAAGAAGGTCTACGTGCTGCCGAAGCACCTCGACGAGCACGTCGCCTTCCTCCACCTCGCCAAGATCGGCGTGAAGCTGACGAAGCTCACCGACAGGCAGTCGTCCTATCTCGGCATTTCCGAGCAGGGCCCGTTCAAGCCGGACCATTACCGCTACTAGCCAGCAGCGCTGGCCAGCCATTCGCTGGCGCGGCTGCGAACAGACGAGCGCACGGGCGCGGCGCCAGTATTCCGGGCCGCGCCCGCTCCGTTTTCCGCGCACGGCGGTACCACTGCCGCCAATTGTCCCAAAACTGGATTCACCCGGATTCCGGTAACCGCTATGGTGGGTCGATTCGCGGTCGGCCGAGGGGCGATCGACAGGCCGCGGGTACGGGATTGTCAGGCAACGGCGGGGGCCGGTTGCGTTGCGGCGCGAGGGCAAAGACGCACTTCCGGTGAAGGCTGCGCGCCGCGCGGCCCTGCGCCTGCTTGCGTCCACGGCGCTGCTGCCGGTGTTCGCCTCGCCCGCGTTCGCCCAGGCGACGCCGATCGTCCTCACCGCCGACCGCATCGTCATTCTCGCCGCGCTCATCGGCTCGATCTCGTTCGCCGTGATCTCGGCAATCTCGCTCATCCGCGCCCGCGGCAGGGCGGAGACGGAGAACACCGCGCTCCGCCTCGAGGTCGCCAACCTTCGCAGCACCGCCGACCGCGCCGAGAGCCTCCTCAACGCCGACGACCAGCGCCTGGTCATCTGGGAGGCGCGCGGCGTCGCCCCCACCGTGGTCGGCGACCTGCCGCGCGAGGCTGCCGCGCCCACTGACCGCGGGGGTTTCCTTGCCTTCGGCCGGTGGCTCGTGGGCGCTTCGGCAGCCGATCTCGATGCCGGCATCGGGCGCCTCCGCGAGAAGGGCGAGCCGTTCATCCTCGCCCTTGCGACGCAGGCCGGCACCTTCGTCGAGGCCCTCGGCCGCACCGTCGGCGGACGGGCCGTGGTCCGGTTCCGCGACCTCACCGGCGACCGCCTCGATCTCGCCGCGCTGCAGTCGGTCCACCAGCACCTCTTCGCCGAGAGCACGGCGCTCAAGGCCGCCCTCGACGCGGTGCCGGTGCCGGTATGGGTGCGGGCCCGCGACGGCCGGCTCACCTGGGTGAACGGGGCCTATTCCGCCGCGGTGGAGGCTCCGGACCGCGATGCCGCGATAGCCTCTGGCGCGGAACTGCTCGACACGCCCTCGCGCGAGGCGATCACCGCAATCCATGCCCGCGATGCCCACTTCCGGCGGCGCCTTTCCGTCGTCTCGGCCGGCAACCGGCTCCTCTATGACGTGACCGATGTGCGCTCGGAAGGCGGCACTGCGGGGCTCGCCGTCGACGCGACGCAGATCGAGGCCGTCCAGGGGGCGATGCAGCGCCTCGTCGACTTCCATACCCGCACGCTCGACCAGCTCGCCACCGCCGTGGCCGTTTTCGGCCCGGACGGGCGGCTCCGCTCGTCGAACGCCGCCTACCGCGCGCTCTTCGGCCTCGACGCCGCCTTCCTCGAATCGATGCCCGCCGAGGGCGCGATCCTCGACCGTCTCAGGGCAACGCGGAAACTGCCCGAGCAGGCGGACTTCCGTACCTGGAAGAACGACCTCCTCGCCGCCTACCGCTCGCTCGAATCGCAGGAGCAGATGTGGCACCTGCCGGAGGGGCAGACCCTGCGCGTCATCGCCAACCCGCACCCGCAGGGCGGCATGACCTGGATCTACGAGAACGTCACCGAGCGGCTCGGCCTCGAGAGCCGGTACAACTCGCTTATCCGCGTCCAGGGGGAAACGCTCGACCACCTCCGCGAGGGCGTGGCCGTGTTCGGCTCCGACGGCCGCCTCAGGCTGCACAATCCGGCGTTCGGCGACATCTGGGGCCTCGACCTCGGGCGGCT
>CAXNGA010000329.1:0-3136 GCA_964201375.1 Kaistiaceae bacterium | reverse complement strand
CTGAGGTCCTCCTCGGTCAGCGTCGCGGAGCGCGTCATCAGCTTGATGTGCGCCTCCCAGAATTTCTCCGGCGGCGCGCGTTCGGCAAGGTCGGCGGCGCGGCGGGCGAGCACGCTTCCCGTCACCGGCCGGTGACGGAACACGTATTTCAGACGGCTCCCGAGTTCGTCGCGGACCTCGGTGAGGTGGCCGTTGGCAGCGCGACAATGCGGGCAGGAATAGCTGCCATACTCCACGAGCGTGAGCGGCGCGTCGGGATTGCCGAGGAAGTGGTCGACCGCATTGTCCACCGGACGATCGAGCCGCCGGGCCTCGCTGCCAGCCTGTTCCATACGACGACCTTGTTGCCCCTGACGCGCGCAAGCGCGGCGCTGCCGGGCGCCATTGTGCAGAATCCCCGGTAGCCGGTTCAAGCCAAGGAATTGGGCACCATGGCCGCAGCGCCCCCGCTTCGTCGATGGCACCGGGGAAGCGCCCGCGGCCGGACCGCCCACGCCGGAGATGTTCGCGGGCATGCCCCCGCCACGCCGTAGCCTCTGCAGCCTGTCGGGATCGCCTCCGTCGGCGATCCCGTTGCAGCGCAGCCACAGATAGCGGGCGACTGCATGCACCTCCCTGCAGCCGCGCCGCGAGGGGGCATGGCCGTGCTAGCATCGAAATTGGCAGGGTCGCTTCGACCCGTCGGGGGGCCTCAAGGTGCGGAAACTCTCAGGCGTCGGCCTTGCGGCCATGCTTTTGTCGGGGACCGCGCTCGCGCAGGCCCCCGGCAATGTCGTCCAGGCTGATTTTGCCGCCTATGGCGGGTTCGAACTGCTCAACCAGTTCTACTCGCCCGACGATTTCTACCGCCTGTACTCGGCGGGGGCGGCGGCGCGGGTCAACGTGCCGTTCGGCGGCCTCGGCAATTTCGAGCTCGAGGCGCGGTTCGATTCGCTCTTCGAGAACGGCTACGCCAACAACCGGTCGACGCTCGTGGCGCATCTTTATGCGCGGAATCCGGAGCGCTTCGCGGTCGGCGCCTTCGGCGGCTACGTCACGCCGATGGGCTACGGCATGATAGCCGGCGGTGCCGAGGCGCAGGCCTATGTCGGTTATGCCGTGCTGTACGGCCAGGCACTGTATGCCTACGGGAACCTCGGCTGCGACGACTGCACCGTGACGGCGGCCCAGGCGCGCGGCGGGGTGGAGCTGTTCGTCTCGCCCCGCACGAGCTTCGCATTCGACGGCCTCTACACCCGCTATACCTTCTACTCCGACGTCTTCCAGGTGCTCTCCGCGGTTGCCACGATCACGCACCAGGTCGGCGGCGGCCCGCTCGCGCTTTTCGCCGAGGCGGAATTCGACCGGATGACGAATTCGTTCGACGCCGACGCGTGGATGAACACCTACGCCGTCCGCGGCGGCATCCGGATCCTCGTCGGCTCGCCCGGCACGACGCTGCAGTCGATTGCCACGACCGGCCCGGCGATGGACACGATGTTCCCCACCTCGCGCCTCAGCTGCTTCGTGGGCGAGACGGAGATCCTGATGGCCGACGGCACCGTCCGCCGCATCGCCGACGTCCGGGTCGGCGACTGGGTGGTCGGCTCGGGCGGTGACCTCAACCGCGTGGTCGAGATCGAGACGCCGCTCCTCGGCGACCGGAAACTCCATGCGTTCGGGGATGCGCCGGCCTTCGTGACGGCCGAGCATCCGTTCATGACCCGAGAGGGCTGGAAGTCGATCGACCCGGAGGCGACGCTCGAGGAGACCGGCACGTTCCGCGTCGGCACGCTCACCGCCGCCGACGAAGTCGTCGTCCTCGCCTCCGTGGTGGCCGAGGCGCGGCCGATGCGCGCCGCCGGTGGCGCGGGTGCGCCTGGGCCGATCATCGACGTCGAGATCGCCACGGCCTTCAGGCAGCTCGGCACCATCACCGCGCACGAGGCGGCGCCGACCACGCCGGTGTTCAATCTCCGTCTCGACGGCAACAACACCTACTTCGCGAACGGCCACCTGGTGCACAACAAGTAGCTCGCCCGCGCCGGACCGCGCGGTCGCCGCAAGGGGCCGTGTTCTCCGCCGGCGATTCGGGAATCCCGGAGGGCATGATGACCGGAACGAAGTCCGCGCGCGCAGTGGTTGCGCTGGGGTTCTGCGTGATGATCGGCATGCCGTCGGCTTCGGCCCAGGCGACGTTCACCGGGACGGCCGAGCCGCTGCCCGCCTCGGTGATCGACCGGATGACGGCGTCCGGCTCGTGGAAGGAAGGCTGCCCGGTGGCGCTCGCCGACCTTCGCTATCTCCGCCTCAGCTTCATCGACTTCTCGGGCGCGGTGCAGCAGGGCGAACTCGTGGTCGCGGCCGATGTGGCGGATGCGATCGTCGGGGTGTTCCGGTCGCTCTTCGAAGCGGGCTTCCCGATCGAGCGGATGCAACTCGTCGATGATTTCGCGGCCGACGACGATCTCTCGATGGCGGCCAACAACACCTCGGCCTTCAACTGCCGCGCCGTCACCGGCGGCACCGGCTACTCGCAGCATTCCTACGGCAATGCGATCGACATCAGCCCGATCCAGAACCCCTATGTCCGCGTCCGCGACAGCGGCACGCTGATCCTGCCGCCAGAAGGCGCCGCCTTCACGGACCGCACCGACGTGCGGCCCGGCATGATCGTCGCCGGCGATGTCGTCACGGCCGCGTTCGCGTCGATCGGCTGGGTGTGGGGCGGGGACTGGACCTCGCTCAAGGACTACCAGCACTTCTCCGCCAACGGGCGGTAGGGGCTCGCTCCTTCACCTCGCCCCGGTGGGGAGAGGTCGACCGCAGCTTGCTGCGGGCGGGTGAGGGGGGACCGCCGCCAGCGGTGACGCTCCGCCGACGGGCCGAGAGCATCACAAAGGTTGGGGGAGCGAGAGCCGAACCGTTTGTCCCCCCTCACCCGGATCGATGCGCTTCGCGTCTCGATCCGACCTCTCCCCGCCGGGGCGAGGTGAGTAGGGAAGTCGGCCGTGCGCCCCTGGTGGACAACACCCTCGCCACGGTGCGGGGCATACCCCCCTCTCTGTCTCTCCCCCTCAAGGGGGGAGAGGACCTTCCGACGATCGCCGTGCCCGTCACGCCGTCAGTCATGTCCCCGAACGGGCGCCGGCCAGCT
>CAXNGA010000328.1:0-3141 GCA_964201375.1 Kaistiaceae bacterium | reverse complement strand
CGCTTCCTTCGCGGCGACCAGCTTGTCGATCTCCGCGATGGTGTCGTCGGTGAGCTTCTGCACCTTCTCCGTAAAGATCCGGTGCTCGTCCTGGCTCACCTTGCCGTCCTTCTCTTCCTTCTTGGCGCCATCAAGGCCGTCGCGGCGGACATGCCGGACAGAAACGCGGGCAGCCTCGGAGTACTTGTGAGCGACCTTCACCAGTTCCTGGCGGCGCTCCCGGTTGAGTTCGGGAATCGGGATGCGCATGGTCGCACCCTCTACGATGGGATTGAGGCCGAGATTGGCCTCGCGAATCGCGCGATCGACCGCCTGAACACTGCCGCGGTCCCAGACCTGGACCATCAGCATGCGCGCCTCTGGGACCGTTACCGTCGCCACCTGGTTGATCGGCATCTCCGCGCCGTAGACGGAGACGACCACGGGATCGAGCATGCTGCTCGACGCGCGGCCGGTGCGGATGCTGGCGAGTTCGCCCTGGTAGCTGGTGATGGCGCCCTGCATGCGGCGCCTGAGGTCATCGAGGTTCATGGCTTCCTCCGTCGGACGGCTTCGGGCCGCGGCCGACTGGCCGAGCGCCGCGCGTCTCGCGCCTGACTACCGATCGGTGACGATCGTGCAACGGCCCCTGCCGTGCAGCACGTCAACCAGGGCGCCAGGGTCGTGAATCGAGAAGACGATTATCGGTATCCCGTTGTCGCGGGCAAGCGCCACGGCAGCGGCGTCCATCACTTCCAGACCGCGCGCGAGCACCTGCTGGTGCGTCAGCGTCTCGTAACGGATTGCACTGGGGTCCTTCTTGGGATCGGCGGAATAGATTCCATCGACCTTGGTGCCCTTGAGCAGTGCGTCGCAGCCCATCTCGGCCGCGCGGAGCGCAGCGCCCGAATCGGTGGTGAAGAACGGATTGCCGGTCCCGCCGGCGAAGATCACGACCTTGCCCCGCGTCATCGCGTTCTCGGCACGCTGCTGGGTGAAGGTCTCGCAGATCGTCGGCATCGGAACGGCCGAGAAGATGCGCGCCGGAACTTCGTTCTTCTCAAGGCCCTCGTGCAGCGAGATGGCGTTCATGACCGTCGCAAGCATGCCCATGTGATCGCCCGCGACGCGATTGCCGCCGGCGGCCGCGATCTTCATGCCGCGGAAGATGTTGCCGCCGCCGATGACGATGCCAACCTCGACGCCGGCCTCAACGACCGTTCTAACCTCGCTCGCGACGCGGGCGACAACCGCATCGTCGATGCCGAAAAGCTGGCTTCCGAGAAGGGCTTCGCCCGACAGCTTGAGAAGGACCCTCTTGTACCGGAGCCCTTCAGCCATCGTCCGCCTCCAATGTCCGCCCGCGCTGCGCGGGTGTGTACAGGGCGCGCCGGAGCTTGTCACCGGCCGGAACGAAAGGCCCCGAACAAATTGAAACCGGCCCCGCAAGGGGGCCGGCTCCCCTGGTGGGGAACAACCGGCTCAGGCCGTCAGTGCTTGGTGCCGGCGGCGGCCGCAACCTCGGCGGCGAAGTCGGTCTCGGCCTTCTCGATGCCGTCGCCGAGCTTGAACATCCGATAGGCCGTCAGCGCGATCGGAGCACCGACATCGGCCTCGGCCGCCTTGATAGCTGCCTCGACCGTCAGATCGGTGTTCATCGTGAACTTCTGGGCGACGAGAACCGTCTCCTCGTAGAACTTCCGCATCCGGCCATCGACCATCTTCTCGATGATCGCCTCGGGCTTGCCCGACTCGCGCGCCTGCTCGGCAAAGACGCCCCGCTCGCGCGCGACTACCTCGGCATCGAGGTCGGCGATATTGAGCGAGAGCGGGCTGGTCGCGGCGACGTGCATGGCGAGCTGGCGGCCGAGCTGGTTGAGCTTGGCCTTGTCGCCGGAAGACTTGAGCGCCACGAGCACGCCAATCTTGCCGAGGTTCGGCGCGACCTGATTGTGGACGTAGGACGCCACGACGCCCTCCGGCACCGAGAGCTTCTCGGACCGGCGAAGCGTGATGTGCTCGCCGATGGTCGCGACGGCTTCCTGGATTTCGCGCTCGACCGTACGGTTGGCACCCGGGAAGGCAGCAGCCTTGACGGCATCGGTGGCGCCGGTCGTGGCGAGGGCAGCGCCGGCGACGCTCTTCACGAGGTCCTGGAACTGCGGGTTGCGAGCCACGAAGTCGGTCTCGGAATTGACCTCGACGACCACGGCCTCATTGCCACTGGCCGAAACGCCGATCAGGCCTTCCGCGGCGATGCGGCCAGCCTTCTTGGCGGCCTTGGCAAGGCCCTTGGCGCGCAGCCAGTCGACCGCGGCCTCCATGTTGCCGCCGGTTTCCGTCAGTGCGGCCTTGCAGTCCATCATGCCGGCCCCGGTCTTGTCCCGGAGCTGTTTCACGCTCGTTGCCGATATCGTCATGATCGGTCACTCCATGAATGAAGAGGAGCCGGGGCCCTTGCGAACCCCGGCTGGTAAGAACTTTCAGTCCGTCCCAGGGGACTGGACTCAGGCGGCGGCGCCTTCCGCCGCCAATCCGCGTGCGAGGCCCACCCAATCGTCGCGCTCGATACGGCCCTTGGCGTTGAGCGCATCGTCGAGCCGGGAGATGTCGTCCGACGACATCGCGGCGATCTGGTCGAACCGCGTCACGCCGACGGCGTGGAGGCGGGTCTCGAGAACCTTGCCTACGCCCGGGAGGCGGCGGAGATTGTCCGGGGCGCCCGCCGGGCGCTCGAACATCGTCTCGCTGGCGGCCGGCGCCGGAGCCGGCGCTTCGCCTTCGGTGGCCACCGCCTCCTCGACAGGCGGCTCTTCCTGGGCGCCGACATCGACGCCCATCGTGCCCTGCGCGCGCCCGATGCCATCGATCGCCGCACGGGCGATGAGATCGCAGTACAGGCTGATCGCGCGGCCAGCGTCGTCATTGCCGGGGATCGGATAGGTAATGCCGTCGGGGCTCGAATTCGAGTCCAGGACCGCCGCGACCGGAATGCCGAGGCGGCGCGCCTCGGTGATGGCGATTGCTTCCTTGTTGGTGTCGATCACGAAGATCAGGTCCGGGACGCCGCCCATGTCCTTGATGCCGCCGAGGGCGCTCTCGAGACGATCGCGCTCGCGGGTGAGCGTCAGGCGCTCCTTCTTGGTGAGGCCGAGGGCCTCG
>CAXNGA010000327.1:0-3149 GCA_964201375.1 Kaistiaceae bacterium | reverse complement strand
CGGCGCTTGCCGGGATCGTCCTTGCCACCGGCAGCGCTCTCCTCTGGGAGCGCCTCGTCGGCTCCTTCCGTCGCCTCGCTCCGGCCGAGTACCTCGTCGTCCTGGCGATCTTCGTCACCACCGTCTGGCTCGGCTTCCTCGTGGCGGTGATCTTCGGGATCGTCGCGGCCATGGCCCTCTTCGTAGTCGACTACAGCCGCTCCGGCGTCGTGAAGCTCGAGATGACCGGTCGTGACTATCAGAGCGGCGCCGAGTCCTCCGACGCCCGGCGCCAAGTGCTCCAGATCCATGGCGGCGTGATCCTGATCCTCCGCCTCCAGGGCTTCCTGTTCTTCGGTACTGCCAACGGTCTCCGCCGGACGATCGAAAGGCGGTTTCAGGCAGCGAGCGGGCGCGATGCCGCGCGGTTCGTGCTGCTCGACTTCCGAAGGATTTCGCGGGTCGATTCTGCTGCGGTCGAGAGCTTCACGCGTCTCAGCCAGACGGCCGCAGATCGGAGTGTCCGGATAGTGCTGGCGAACGTGCAACAGGCCGTGCTCCGCACCCTGCTGCGCGGCGGGCTCGTCATCAACGGAGTATCGGCGATTCAGATCGCCGAGAACTTCGACCAGGCCCTGCACGACGTCGAGGACGAGGTGCTGGCCGGCATCGACCCCGCTCTCACGGTCCGCCTGCCGCAGCCGATCGACCTCCAGCTCAGGCTGCTGGCCGGGGATACCGGGCAGATCGAGGACCTCGTCGGATTTCTCGAAAGGGCCGTCTTCCCCCGGGGGATGCCGATCGTGGTCGAAGGCTCGGCAGCGAACGACATGTACTTCATCGAGGCTGGCACTGCCTCGGTCGGCATTGCGGCCGGTTCCAGCCACGTTACCCTGACCAAGGTTGGACCGGGCTCCATCGTGGGCGAGATTTCCTTCTATCTGGGATCGCCTCGAACGGCGTCGGTAGTGGCCGAAGTCGACGTCACGGCGTGGCGCTTCACCAAGGAGAGTCTGGCCCGGATGGAGGCGATCTGCCCGCAGATTGCCTCACGGTTCCACGCCGGCATGGCGGAGCTGCTTGCCGACCGGCTCGCGGCGACCAACCGGCTCGTCCGCTTCCTCGCGACCTAGACCCCGGACAAGGCCGACGCAGCCGTCGATCGCTCCCGAATGGTGCGCCCGATCGAGTTGGGTGGCGCTTGCCGGGCCGCAAGTGTGATGTCGCCGACCGGCGGTCCTATGCTCTGTCCGCCGATCGGCCCGAACTGCGCGACCAGCCTGCGGGCGGGTTCCGGGATGATCATGGACGCTGCTCCGGCAGGCGACCGGCTGGTCCGGGTCCAGCCGGTGGCCTCTCGTTGCGGACGCGGCGCGGCGGTCATCGAACCGTCACCCGCTCGTCGTTCCGATGCGTTGGAGCGGCGCTAGTCAGCAGAGCCTTCTCAAACCGCTGAGGAACCCATGTTGAAGCTCAAGAAGCTTGCTCTCGCCGCGCTCGCGGCGACTGCCGTGACTCCGGTCATGGCCCAGGACTTCGGCCAGATCGTCGACCAGATGCTGGCAGAGCGTGCTGCGACCTACTTCGGCGTCGAGGCGCCGCTGGCCGCGGCTGCGCCGGAAGTCGCCGACGGCTACCGTCTCCCGACCCATGCTGCCGCCGACACAGTCGCGCTCGCCGCGGGCCTCACCGCCTCCTATCTGACGCGCGACGTCGCCGACGCCGCCGACATGATGGCCTTCTACCCGGCCGCCAACCCCACCCACCTCATCCTCTGCATCGAAGGGGACCGGGAGGAGATTGCCGCGGGCAAGCTCAACCCCGGCGTGCAGCGCGTGTCGCTGGCCGACGGTGCTGTCGAGACGATCGTTCGCGGCACCTCGTCCTGCGATGGCATCCGCACGACGCCCTGGGGCACGATCCTCTTCACCGAAGAGGACGATCTCGGCCTTGCCTACGAGATCCTCAATCCGCTCGAGACCAATGAGGTCGTCATCCTCGACCGCGCGACCGGCGAAACCTCCGATCCGGCTCGGGTCGTGGTTCGCCTCGCTCTGCCCACGATGGCGTGGGAAGGCATCGCGGTTCTCGACAACGGTGTGGTCTACGCGGGCGACGAACTCCGCCCCGGCACCGCCAACGAGGATGCGGACGGTGGCGCGATCTTCAAGTTCGTTCCCGCCGCGCCCTACGCCGGCGGCCTCATCTCCGATCTCGCCGCCTCGCCTTTGATGGCAGGCACGACCTACGCCATGCAGGTGCAGTGCCTCGGTGGCGACGTTCAGTTCGGCCAGGGTTGCGAGGTTGGCCGGGCCCGCTGGATCGAGGTCGACCCGACCAACGCCCGGGCGGCTGCCGACGCCGCTGCAGCGACCGGCTACTATCGTCCGGAGGACCTGCACGCTGATCCGGTCTTCGACGGGGAAGGAGTCCGCTTCTGCTGGACCAACACCGGCAACGAGGGCGCGCGCTTCTTCGCCGAAGTCATGTGTGCGATCGACGAGTCACCGCTCGATATCGCCGTCGCCAACGCGGCGGGCGAGATCGAAATGACCACCGTGGTCAGCCGCTTCATCCAGGGCGACCGCGACTTCAACTCGTTCGACAACCTCGAGTTCCAGCCGGGCACGGGCATCCTCTACGTCATCGAGGACCACGACAACGGCGACGTCTTCGCCTGCCTTCGTGACGGCGAGGATCGCGACCTGATGACGGACGGCTGCATCCGCATCCTGTCCGTCAAGGACACGTCCGCCGAGCCGACCGGCTTCGCCTTCTCCGCCGACGGCATGATTGCCTACGTCGTGATCCAGCACTCCGACGACGCCAACATGCCGAAGGTCGACGACTACGGCACCGACGACATCATCATCATCACCGGGTTCAAAGCCGCAACGATGTAGTCCAGAGGACGCGGTGTTCGAAGGAGGGGCCCCGGCCCCTCCTTTTTCGTTTGCCACGCCCAGGTCGCTGGAAGACTCCGGGGTGCCAGGACCAGCGCCACAAGCGCTACCAGGCGGCCGCTAGTGGATGGAATCTAACACTTGGTGCCCTCGCCTGACGGCGGCGATGATTCTGTCGGGATCGGCGGTCCAGGTGAAAGGCTTGGGCATCTGGTTGGTTTCCTCGACGAAGCGATTGATGGCGGCCTGGAGATCGACGACCGAGCG
>CAXNGA010000326.1:0-3159 GCA_964201375.1 Kaistiaceae bacterium | reverse complement strand
GAGCCTTGACCGGCAGACGCCGGACGAGGCCTACTTCACCCCGCTCCCGCAGATCGCGGCAGCCTGAACCCGGCAGGGCCTCCACTTATCCAGCCAGGAATGCTGTTCAGACAACCGCAGCCACCTCACTTGTGCGTGGGGAGGCGAGTCGATCGCCGTTTCCACCGCGATGGGCCACTCCCACGCGGCAGCGCCGGCCTCCAATTAACTAGACAATGCGGCATGTCGAGTTAGCTAATATGACTTGACGCTAATGGGGTGCGCTGCGATAAGCGGCCCATGCACACGGCCCGTTCCATTACCCTTGAAGAGCTTGCCGCCGAGTCGGGCGTGACCGAGCGGCAGATTCGCAGCTTCATTCATCAGAAGCTGATGCCAGGGCCGTCGGGTGCCGGCAGGGGCGCTCGCTACGGCGAGAGCCATCTGGCAGCCCTGCGCGCCATCCGCCATCTGCGAGAGGCCGAAGGGCTTGGGTTCACGGAGATTCTCACCCGGCTGACCGGCGCTGCCGGCGGTAGCCTGCTTCAGGCCGCAGCCGCGGCCGCGCGGGCGGACGAGGACCAGGACGCCGCTCTGCCGCTCTCGCAGTATGTGGCGAACGTCCGCGCAAGTCTGCACGAGGAAGGGGCGGCCCGCATGCCCATGATGCCTCCGGCTGCGACACTGTCCGCGGCTTTGCCCGCGGTGGCCGGAGCGGGCGAGCACGGGGCGGTTTCGCCCAGGCACTGGTACCGCATCGCTGTGTCACCTGACGTCGAGTTGCATATCCGAGGTGTCGGCCGGCCCCGTGACATCGAACGCTACGAGCGACTGGCCGAACTGGTGCGCTCCAAGCTTCTTGAACTGGGATCGGAGTAAGCCGTGATCGGACCTGCTCCCCTCACGCTTGTCGTCCAGGCCGACCGCAATCTCGGATGGACCGGCGGTCGTTCCAGCCGTTTCGTCGTGGCGACGATTTCCGCCGCCGCTGCCGCCTCGTCCGACACGCCGGACGAGCCGAACAACATCGCTGCCGTCTTCGACGCGTCCTCCGACACAGCCCGCCTGCAGGGTGCCCAGATTCTCACGCGGGTTCTGCCTCGGCTGCGCGCCCTGGACAGATTGGCCGTGATCAGTGCCGGCGCGGAGGGCACCATCGAGCTGCCATCGACGCCGATGGACAAGGAGGGCCGCGCCCGCGTCACTGAGGCCCTTGAGGGGCTGCCGCGCTCGTCGGCGCTTGCGCTGGCTGACGGCTGGTTCGCCGGCGCCCAGGCGCTCGCGCCCCACACGCGACCAGGCGTGCACAACCGGATACTGGTCTTCGCGTCGGGCTGGGTCACTCACGGCCCGTCGACCCCGACCGAGATCGCGCGGTTCTCGGCAGGTCTCGCCTCCCGCGGCGTTGGCACTACCGCCATCGGTCTCGGCGGGCCGGTGGATTACGCTTTGCTCGCCGCAATGGACAGCGACAGCGCGCGTTCACCGCTCGTCCGTTATGCCGACAGCCTCGATGAAATGGCACAGGTCATCGTCACGCGTGATCTGAGGGTCGTGCCCGCCGTGGTCGAGGATGCAGAACTCGAGGTCACGTTGCCGGACGGGTTCATGGTGAGCCTCGCCGGTGACGAGCTGGGCTTTGGCACGAACCCTGCGCGGATCCGCCTGGGCACACTGCGCGCCGGCGAGACCGTTCGCGTTGTCTTCCGCATCTCGCTGCCGAGCACCAACCAGACCGAGGTGGCCCTCCCGCCCGTGCGCTTCCGCCTGTGTGCCCACGAGACCGTCAGTCGCGCCCCTGTTATGGCGAACGGGCAGGTCGTCTTTACCCTGGTCCCTGGCGCACGGAATGAGGGGCAGATGATCTTCCCCGAGACGGCGCGGATAGCAGCCTCTGCTTGGCTGTCCCGCGTCGTGCATCAGGCAATTGCGGCGGCGACGGCCGGCGACCGGCCGGCGCTCGACCGCCTTCAGCGCACGCAGTTCCGCTACTTCCGGCCCTATGTTGACCGTCTTTCCACCGGACCACTGCTGATCGAGCAGTTCAGCGCGGTATTCGAAGCCATCCGCAGCCGCTGGCGGCAACAGCCGTCTGCTTCAGGCACGTCCGTCCGGCTCTAGCCAAGCCCGTCTCCGGATCCACCGCTCAGACACGATGACGCCCGCGTCCCCGGGCGCCAGCTGATCGCTCACGCCCAACCCGTTGCCGTCCTCACCAAGCCCAGGAGCAAGACCCATGTCCGCCATCGAACTCACGCTGCACCCCCTGCGCGCCGGCCTCTGCGCCGACCGCGATACCGCACTCGACGTGCTTGTCCGAGTCTCCTCGCCCGAAGCGTCCGGCGCGCCGCCGCCGCGGCCGCCGCTGCATTTGGCCTTCGTCATCGACCGCTCTGGTTCGATGGCGGGCCGTCCGCTGGAGGAAGCCAAGCGCTGCGTCGCGTTGATGATCGACGGCCTGTCGCCTCAGGATCAGGCCGGCCTGATCGTCTATGACGACCAGGCCCAGATCGTTGCGCCGCTTACCCCGGTCACGAACCCCGGCCTGCTGAAGGCGGCCCTTGCTCAGGTCAGGTCGGGCGGCAGGACCGCGCTCCATGACGGCTGGGCGCTCGGGGCGGAGATGCTGGTGCCGGCGGCGCGGAGCGATGGAACGGTCTCCCGTGTGATGCTGCTGTCCGACGGGCAGGCCAATAGCGGCCTGACGGACACCGCGCGCATCGCTGAGGACTGTGCTCACAGGCTCGCTTCGGGCGTATCGACCTCCACCTACGGGCTCGGTGTCAACTTCAACGAGGAACTGATGTCGGCAATGGCCGCATCAGGAGGCGGCAATGCCTACTATGGCGAATCGGCGGACGACCTGATGGACCCATTCCGCCGCGAGTTCGATCTTCTTTCGGCGTTGTGCGCGCGCGATCTCGGGCTGGGGCTGCTGGCCGCGGGGGGTGTCCGGGTGACTCTGCGCAACCGTTATCTACTGCGCGATGGGCGATATCGGCTGCCCGATCTCACCTATGGCGCCCGGGCGAGCGCGATGCTGCGGCTGGACGTGTCTGCCGATCTGGCAGCCCGCGCCGAGGGCGGTTTGGTACACCTGCTCACGGCAAGCCTGACGCTCACGCCCCTCGGCGCAGTCGCCCCGCTTGTGGCGCCGGCGCATCTGAAGCTGCCGCTCCT
>CAXNGA010000325.1:0-3167 GCA_964201375.1 Kaistiaceae bacterium | reverse complement strand
GAGCTCGTCCGGGCGTCGGCGCTGATCACCGAGACGCTGCAGCTCGAGGAGACGCGGTTCCGCCGCACGCTCGAGCGTGGCCTCGGCCTGCTCGATGAGGCGACATCGGGCCTGTCGACCGGCGGCGTGCTCGCCGGTGAGACGGCGTTCAAGCTCTACGACACCTACGGTTTTCCGCTCGACCTCACCGAGGATGCCCTGCGCTCGCGGGGCATTGCCGTGGACAAGGCCGGCTTCAGCGCCGCGATGGAGCGGCAGAAGGCCGAGGCGCGGGCGAGCTGGGCGGGTTCCGGCGAGGCCCAGACGGACACGGTCTGGTTCGCGCTCCGCGACCGTCTCGGTCCGACGGAGTTCCTCGGCTATTCGGCGGAGCGCGCCGCGGCCGTCGTGCAGGCGATCGTCCAGAACGGCGCCGCCATCGAGATCGCGTCCGAGGGCGCGGAGATCGCGCTCGTCATGAACCAGACGCCGTTCTACGCGGAATCGGGCGGCCAGGTCGGCGATGCCGGAACCATCCGGACCGATACCGCGACGGTTGCGATCGAGGACGTGCAGAAGCGCGCCGACGGCCTGTTCGCCCATTTCGGCAAGGTCGTCGCCGGAACGATCCGGGTCGGCGACGCCGTTGCGCTCGAAATCGATGCCGCGCGCCGGCAGCACATCCGCTCCAATCACTCCGCGACGCATCTCCTCCATGCAGCGCTTCGCGGGGTGCTCGGCACGCACGTGGCGCAGAAGGGCTCGCTCGTGGCACCCGAGCGGCTGAGGTTCGACTTCTCGCATCCGAAGCCGGTGGAGGCAGCGGAGCTCGAGGAGATCGAGACGCTGGCAAACCGCGCCGTCCTTCAGGACACGTCGGTCGAGACCAAGCTGATGGACCGCGATTCCGCCGTGACATCGGGCGCAATGGCGCTGTTCGGCGAGAAGTACGGTGATGAGGTCCGCGTCGTCTCGATGGGCGAGAGCAGCGGCGCCAGGCGCTGGTCGGTCGAGCTTTGCGGCGGTACGCATGTCGGCCGTACCGGCGAGATCGGCCTCGTCACGGTCGTGGCGGAAGGGGCTGTGGGCTCGGGCGTTCGCCGTCTCGAAGCCCTGACCGGCGATACCGCCCGTCGTCATCTCGAGGAACAGGATCGCCGCCTCCGCGCGATCGCCGGCACGCTCCGCGTCTCGGCCGACGAGGCGGAGGCCCGCGTTGCCGCGCTGGTCGAGGAGCGGAAGCGGCTCGAGCGTGAACTCGGCGAGGCGCGCCGGGCGCTGGCGATGGGCGGCGGCGCGCAGGGCGAGGCCACCCAGCCGGCGTCGGCTAACGGCGTTCCGGTGCTGCTGAAGGTGCTGCGCGACGTGTCGCCGAAGGACCTCAAGCCGCTGGTCGACGAGGGCAAGAAGAAGATCGGCTCGGGTGTGGTCGCCTTCATTGCGCTCGGCGAGGGCAACCGGGCCAGTCTCGTGGTCGGCGTGACGCCGGATCTCATTGCCGCAAACAACGCGGTCGATCTCGTGCGCATAGGCGCCGCCACGCTCGGCGGTTCGGGCGGTGGCGGGCGGCCCGACATGGCGCAGGCCGGCGGACCCGAGGGCGAGAAGGCGGAGGCCGCGCTCGAGGCGATCGCTGCCGCGATCCGCGCCGCATAACGGGAGCGGCGCCGTCGCATGGACCTCGACGGCTGGACGGGCGACCTCCTGATCTTCCTGGTGACGGCCGGCCTAATCGTGCCGGTCTTCTACCGGGCGCGGGTGGGGACGGTGCTCGCCTTCCTCATCGCGGGCGTGGCGCTGGGGCCGCACGGGCTTGCGACCTTCTCAGGCGACATGCCGTGGCTGCGGCACATCACCTTCGACGACGAGGAGCGGATCGCCTCCTTCGCCGAACTCGGCGTGATGTTCCTCCTGTTCACCATCGGCCTCGAACTGTCGCTGACGCGGCTGTGGGCGATGCGGAAGCTCGTGTTCGGCGCCGGCTCGGTACAGACGCTGCTCACGGCAGCCATCATCGGCGGCATTGCTCTCCTGTTCGACGTCCCGCCCGAGGCCGCGATCGTCTTCGGCATCGGGCTGGCCTTCTCGTCGACGGCGATCGTGCTGCAACTCCTGATCCAGCAGCGGCGGCTTGCCGGCAGCCTCGGCGCCGCCACGCTCGGCATCCTCCTGATGCAGGATCTGTTCGTCGTTCCCGGCGTGATCCTCGTCACCGTGCTCGGCGACGACAGTTCGTCCGTGGGCCTGTCGCTTCTTCGCGGCATCGGGCTGGCGGTCGCAGTCGTCACGGTCATCCTCGCCGTCGGCCAGTACGTGCTCCGCCCGCTCGTGCGCCTTGCGGCATCCACGGGCAGCCGCGAGATCGTTCTTGCGATCGCGATCCTCGTCGCCATCGGCGGCGCCGCGCTCACCGCAGCCGCCGGGCTGTCGCCGGCGCTGGGGGTGTTCCTCGGCGGGCTCCTGTTCGGGTCAAGCGAGTACCGGCATCAGGTCGAGGTCGACATCGAGCCGTTCAAGGGCCTCCTCCTCGGGCTGTTCTTCATGTCGGTCGGCATGACGATCGACCTGTCGCTCCTCGGTTCGGAGTTCCTGGCCGTCATCGCCGCGGTTGCCGCGCTGTTCCTGCTGAAGAGCCTCATCGCAGCGGCCGCCGCACGCCTCTTCGGCATACCGGTGCCGGCGGCGGTGGAGGCCGGAATCCTCATGGCGGGCGCTGGCGAGTTTGCCTTCGTCATCTTCACGCTGGCGCGCCGCGAAGGCCTGATGACGAGCGGCGACCTCGGCTTCGTCACCACCGTGGCGGCAGTGTCGATGATGCCGACGCCGGCCTTCGGCGTGCTCGCGCGCGTTGTCGGGAAACGCCTTGCCCGCACCGCAGCGCCGGACACCGGCACCGTGACGGCCCCGACCGATGAGCAGAGCGGCCATGTCATCATCGCCGGCTACGGGCGCGTCGGCGAGGTCGTAGCCGCAGCGATCGAGGCAACCTCAACGCCCTATGTCGCGCTCGATCTCGATGCGAGCCGGGTCACCGGGGCGCGTGCTGCGGGCAAGCATGTCATCTTCGGCGATGCCGGCCGGCAGGAGATACTCGAGCGCGTCGGGGCAGACCGGGCGACGGCCTTCGTCGTGACCGCCGACCTTCCGGCGGAGACCGACCGCACGGTGGCGATGATCCTCAAGCACTG
>CAXNGA010000324.1:0-3180 GCA_964201375.1 Kaistiaceae bacterium | reverse complement strand
ACCGTGACGGCCAGTTCGGCTTCCACGGCCGAGGCGAGCGAGCGCGGCGGCGGCGTGAACCGCCAGCCGGCCACGAGCCCGAGCACGACGACCATCAGGGCCAGTTCGATGATGATCGAGCGCCGGAGCGCGAAGGCGCCGTTGACGCCGTTGGTCCGCACGACCGGCGTCAGGGCGAAGCGGTTGACCGCCGCAAGCGCGAACAGGACGGCGACCGCGGCGAGCTTGGCGGCAAGGACACGGCCATAGGTCGTGGTCCAGAGGTCGGACGGCGCGTCGAGCTGGACGAGGACGAGGAGGATGCCGCCGGTGAGGAGGCCGCCAATGGCCACGGGGATCGCAGTCGAGAAGCGGGCGAGCACGGCCGTCGACTCCGCGTCCGTGCGGCGCAGGAGAACCAGGAGCGGCAGCAGCGCCCCGGTCCAGAAGGCGACGGAGACTGTGTGGAGGAACACGGCCGCCCAGGCGAGCGAGACCGGCGCGCGGCTGGCATGACCGCTCAGCGAGAGCGCCGCGCCGATGGCGACGAAGCCCAGCAGCGACAACGGCCGGGCGAAGCGCGGCGAGGAGAGGCTCGCCAGCCCCGCGAGGCAGCCGACGAACATCACGAGCAGCGTTGCCGCGTAGGTGGAATCCGCCGCCACGCGCCAGCCGGCCGTATCGAGCGCACCGGCAAGGCCGGCCCCGAGGAGATCGGCGCCCTGGAGGGCGAACGCGACGGGCACGGCGAGCAGGCCGAGGACGAGGAGGGCGCGCACCGCGCCGGCGCCGGGAACCGGCCGGCCTCGGGCCACCCAACCGGCGAAGAACGCGCCGGCGACGCCGACGAAGAGGGCGAGATAGAGAAGGAGGCGGACCAGCCAGATGGCGGCGTCGAGCGGGAGGTCGGCCGTTTCGGCTGCGATGGGAGCGGCGCCGGTCGCCTCGCCGACCGAGAAGGTCAGCGTGCCGCCGATCGGATGGCCATCCTCCGACACCGCGCGCCACGAGAGGAGCTGCGTGCCGCGGAAGAAACCGGGCGTGGTGACGACGACATCCGGACCGGCGGCGCGCGTCCCCGACATGAGGTCGATCTGGGTGCCGTCCGGGCCGATGAGCCGCATGACGGTCGGGGTGACCGGCTCGTTGAAGCTGAACACCACCCCCGCGGGCGCCGTCTCGACGAGCGCGCCGTTCGCGGGGTCGGTCGCCACCAGCGTCGCATGGGCAAGCGCGGGTGTGGCAAATGCCACACCCGCGAGCACCATCGCTGCATGCAGGAGGTGCATGACCACGTCAGTGGCCGGCCGCTTCCACCGGAGCGTGGACGGTGAAGCCCGGTGCGGGCTCCGCCGGCTCCGGCTGGCCTTCGACCGGGATCGCGATCCAGTTGTTGGCGCCTTCGACGCACTCCTGGATGACCGGGAAGTGGATATTCGTCCCGGTCGCGACCGCGGCGTCGATGCGGGCGCGGATCCAGAACTGGTCGTACCACTCGTTCGGCAGATTGCCGCCCGTGAAGTCGATCTGGGTCACGCCGCCGTCGGCGTTCGTCGTGATGGTGATCTCCCAGCCCGGCTTTGCGACCGGCCTGACACTGGTGATGCCCGCCGGAATCTGGATCCGGATGGCAATCGTCGGCGACGTGCCGCAGCCATGCCCGGCGCCGAAGCCGAAGAGGTTCGTGGTGCCCGCAGCGCCGGCGCCGTTGACCGCAAGGCCGATATGGGCGGAGGCCGGGAGGGCGAGGGTGAGGGCCGCGGCGAAGGCGGCAGCAGAGGCGATCTTCTTCATCGTTTCAATCTCCTTGGTCGGTACCGGTCGCATTGCGACGGACCGTCGTTGACTTCCCTTGATGCGATTCCGGAATCCTTCGGCCGCGGTCGGGTGGGCCGCGGGCTGCTGCGCCCTGCAGCGCATCGCGGCACCCCTCGATCCGGACGGAACGGTGTGGGGGCGAAAGCCCGCCGGCGGCCCCCTGGGCCCCGGCTTTCTCGAACGACATGGTGGTTTTGCTCCCGCGTCCGGCCCATTGCTGGGGCACGGAACGGCCGAGGTTGTTGACGGCGGCGAGGCCGCCGTCGGCTCAGGGCAGTTGCGGGGAGACCGGTGGCGCCCGGTTCGGCGGGCGCAGATGGCAGTTGACGCGCGGCGGCGCGGCGGAATGGAGCGGCCGGCGGCGCGCACGAACGCGCGGGCGGCGCTTCGGCCGGGGAATGTCGAGCGGAGCGGCCGGTGCGGCCTGCGGCTGGCACAGCGCGCAGGGCTGGTTGTGATGGGACCCGCCGTCCTGGTCCTGTCCGTCGCCGGAAGATCCCTCGCTGCCAGGCGCGCAGAGGACGAAGAACGCGTCGGCGCCCGTGGCGGCTGCGGCAGGCGCCGCAAGGCCGATCGCCATGACGAGGCTGTGGAAAAGCAGGAGGGCAGCAGCGAGCGCGGCAAACGGCCTGCTCTCGCGACGAAGCAATCCGAGAGCTCCCCCGCGTACGGACATGGCCGGATCAATACCAGAGTCCGGAAGTCCGGTTAGCCGGCGATGTGACGCAGTGCGACCGGCGGGGCGACGTCCCGCCGGTCCAGGTCCGTGCCGCTACCCGATCATGTCGCGGCGGCGGGCGTCGGTGACGGTCGGCTGCACCTTCCCCATCCGCCCGCCAAAGGCTGCGGCGAAGCCACCGAGGATGAGGGCGATGGCGGCGAAGATGCTGGCGGTACCCACGGCGTTCGAGGCGCTCTCGGCCGCATCGGCGGCGTCCTGCACGGCCGCGTCCGCCTGGGCCTCGAGCTCGGCGATGCGCTGCTCGACTTCCGCCGGCGTCGTGCCGGTTACCTGGGCCAGGGCGGTGATGGCGCGCTGGTGCGCCGGGCCGTTGGCTTCCTTCTCGGCGATGATTGCCGTGATCACGGCATTGATCGCGTCCTGGCGCGCGGCGGCCGGATCGGGGTTGGGCGTGGTGATCTCGAGCTGGCGCGCAATGGCTTCCATCGGATTGGCCTCCGCGATCACCGGGGCAGCCACTTCGGCCGCGGTCCCGACGAGCCCGCCCACCGTGTTCAGGATGCCGCCGACCAGACCCGCAACGGCCGTTGTGAGGAGATAGAAGACGATGATGGTGGAGCCTGCCCAGGCGGCGATGCCATGCCAGGCGGCGGTGCTCTCCTTGGGGCGGCCCGAGAGGCGGCCGGCGGTGTATCCGCCGG
>CAXNGA010000323.1:0-3189 GCA_964201375.1 Kaistiaceae bacterium | reverse complement strand
CGCTGTTCCGACTGATTGATGGTGGCCCCGCGGCTATATCGTATCCCGGACGCGCCTGTGAAGGGGTCCGGACACGTTTTGTTCACGCGGGCCCCGTCAAACGTGAACGATCCGGAAAGGCGCGGCTTTCCTGCAACAGTGGCCCAAGGGGCCACGCAGCGCGGCACGGCGCCCGGTCTCCGGCGCTCATGCGCGAGTCGCAGCGCAGGCCTCGCCTAGGCACGTCCCTTTTGGCAAAGTCGCGCGGCCAGAGTGGGAGCGAACGTGAGTCATCCGCCGGCCGAACGCCAAAAACCCGTGACGGAGCTCGACCCCTTCGAGGCCGAGCGCGAGCTGGTGCGCCTTGCCGAAGAGATCGCCGGCCACGACCGGCGCTACTATGCCGATGACGCGCCGACCGTCTCGGATGCCGAATATGACGAGCTCCGCCGCCGCAACGCGGCAATCGAGAAGCGCTTCCCGAAGCTGGTGCGAGCGGATTCGCCGAGCACCCGCATCGGGACGACGGTCGCGACGGCGTTCACGAAGGTGGCTCATGGCGTGCCGATGCTGTCGCTCGACAACGCCTTCGCGGACGACGAGGTGGTCGACTTCCTTGCCCGCGCCCGCCGGTTCCTGCGCCTCGGCGACGAGTCTGTCCTTGACGTGATGGCGGAGCCGAAGATCGACGGGCTGTCCCTGTCGATCCGCTACGAGGACCGGCGGCTCGTCGTGGCCGCAACGCGTGGCGACGGCTTCGAGGGCGAGAACGTGACGGACAACGTCCGCACCATCCGCCAGGTGCCGCGCACCCTCCCCGCCTCCGCCCCCGACGTGGTGGAGGTCCGCGGCGAGGTGTACCTCGACAAGGCCGACTTCGCCGAGCTGAACCGCGGCTTTGCCGCTGCCGGTGGCCGCACCTACGCCAACCCGCGCAACTTCGCGGCCGGGTCGCTCCGCCAGATCGACCCCGGCGTGACGGCATCCCGGCTGCTGAAATTCTTCGCCTACGCCTGGGGCGAGATCGCCGGCGGCGCGCCGATCGGCACGCAGAGCGGCATGCTGGCACTGTTCGCGGAATGGGGCCTGCCCACCAACCCGCTGTCCACCCACTGCCCGACCATCGACGACGCCCTCGCCTTCTATCGCCGCATCGGCCGCGAACGGGCGAGCCTGCCCTATGACATCGACGGCGTCGTCTACAAGGTCGACCGGCTCGACCTCCAGGAGCGGCTCGGCTTCGTCTCGCGCAGCCCGCGCTGGGCGATCGCGCACAAATTCCCGGCCGAGCAGGTCGAGACGGTGCTCCGCGGCATCGACATCCAGGTCGGCCGCACCGGCGCCCTCACGCCCGTCGCGCGGCTCGAACCCGTCACCGTCGGCGGCGTGGTCGTGTCGAACGCCTCCCTCCACAACGAGGACTACATCGCCGGCATCGGCGGCGACGGCGCGCCGATCCGCGGCGGCAAGGACATCCGCATCGGCGACACCGTCACCGTCCAGCGCGCCGGCGACGTGATCCCGCAGATCGTCGACGTCGACCTCGGCCGCCGCCCGCCCGGCGCCGGGCCGTATCGCTTCCCCGACCGCTGCCCCGTCTGCGACAGCCACGCCGTGCGCGAGGAGAACGCCGACACCGGCGCGCGCGACAGCGTCCGCCGCTGCACCGGCGGCCTCGTCTGCGCGGCGCAGGCGGTGGAGAAGCTCCGCCATTTCGTGTCGCGCCTCGCCTTCGACATCGAGGGTTTCGGCGACAGGCAGATCGACGCCTTCCACGCCGCCGGCCTCGTCCGGACGCCTGCCGACATCTTCACCCTCCGCGACCGGAAGGAAGCGCTCAAGCAGGCGGTGTTCGACCAGCGCGAGACGGCGGCGCGCGAGCGCGAGGAGAAGTCCGGCAGGAAGCGCCAGAAGTCGCTCGCGGCGGAGGACCGGCAGTTCACCAATGTTGAGAACCTTCTCGCCGCGATCGAGGCGCGGCGCCAGATCCCGCTGCACCGCCTCATCTACGCGCTCGGCATCCGCCATGTCGGCGAAACGACGGCAAGACTGCTGGCCCGCAGCTACGTCGGTTGGGCGGAGTTCGAGAAGGCAATGACCGCCGCCGCCGATCGCGAAAGCTATGCGTGGAGGGAATTCGACGCGATCGAGGGCGTTGGTGGAACCCTCGCGACCGCGGTCGTCGACTTCTTTGCCGAGAAGCACAATCGCGACGCGCTGGATGCGCTGATGCGCGAAATCCAGACCCTCGACGATCCCGGCGTCCAGATCTCCGGCTCGCCGGTCGCGGGCAAGACGGTGGTGTTCACCGGCACGCTCGAACGGATGACCCGCGACGAGGCCAAGGCGATGGCGGAGCGGCTCGGCGCCAAAGTTGCGGGCTCGGTGTCGAAGAAGACCGATCTCCTCGTCGCCGGCCCCGGCGCGGGATCGAAGCTCAAGGCAGCGGCCGAGCTCGGCGTTCAGACGACCGACGAAGCGGGCTGGTTCGAGCTGATCGGGAAGGCGCGGGCGCCAGAATGACGAATGCCGGAGGCGGGTGCGGGCCCGCCTCCGGCACCGTCGGGTCGCCTCCCCTGCGGGACGGACCGTCAGGCTATGGCAGCCGCTCGAAGGCCGGCGCCGCGTCGAGCGCATCGCGGTCGGCGTTGAAGATGAAGCGCCATTCGCCGTCGATGACGCCGATGGTCAGCGTCTCCATCGCGATCGCGACGTCCTTGACGCCGATGCCGAGGAAGCCGCCGACGCCGACGATCACGGCGGTGACCGTGCCGTCGCGGGTCTGCAGCACGTTGTCGATGTTGCCGAGGGTCTCACCGGCGAGGTTGACGACCGGCTGGCCGATCATCTCCGTCGCCAGCATCTCACCGGTGCCCTGGATGGCGATGTAGGCGGTCGTCGCCGTCCTCGTCGGGGAAGCCATGACCATCGGCGGCGCTTCGATGACCATCCGGCCGTCGGCGACCGGAGCCGCAGGAACGGCGGCAGCGGGCGCAGGCGCCGGGAGCGGGGTCACGGCAGGCGCGGGCTCCATCGGAGCCGGCGGTACCGGCTCGGCGACGGGGGCGGGCTCCGGCGTGGCGACGGGGGCGGGCTCCGGCGCTGCGGCAGCGCCTGCAACAGGCGCAGTGACGATCGGCGGGGCTGCTTCGGCCGCCACCATCGGCGCAATGCCGAGTTCGTCGAGGGTGTGGAACGCCGTTGCGGCAT
>CAXNGA010000322.1:0-3193 GCA_964201375.1 Kaistiaceae bacterium | reverse complement strand
ATTCCACGCACACCCTGGTCCGGCGCGGCCGGCGGGATCCGCGCGGCCATGCTCTGACGCTGCGCGGCATGGACTACAAGGCCGCCAGCGACGAGACTTTCGGGCGCTTCGTCGCCAAGACCGACGGGCTCGCGGCCCATCTCGGCTACGACAGGGTCTTCCTCAGGAGCGACCTCGTTATGGCGCGCATCGACCCCGTGAAACATGCCGAGGGGTCGGGATCCTGGGGATTCTTCCTGGCGTCGTGTCTGGCACTGTTCTCCGACCTGTTCGAGACGGGTGGAATCTCGGCCGACTACACCGAAGCCGAGGACCTCCAGGTCATGTCGTCCAGCAACCACGTGACGAACCGGTACTTCGCGGGTTCCGACTTCCGGGTGGAGACGTTCGGTTCCGACGTGAGCAGGATCGAGAAGGTGGCCGAACTCGCACGCGTGCCCGAAGCCCTTGCCAGCCTGACCTTCTGCACCATCGATTCCTGGAAGCCCGGGAACTGCGGACGCTGCCCGAAATGCATCCGCACCAAGGCGATGTTCATGGCGGCCGCGGGCGAGATTCCCCCGATCTTCGCCGACCGGACCCTGACGCGGCTCCAACTGACGCGGTTCAACCTCGGCAATGTCAGCCATCTCCTGTTCTTCCTCCAGGTCGTCCACACGGCCAAGCGGAACGGCACGCTGGGCCGCCTTCCGGGGCTTGCCGATTTCGTTGCAAGGGGTGGCTCGGCGCCCAACCGTCTCCGCGCAATGGTCAGCCGCATCCTCGTCGAGCGCGGCCTTGGCTAGCATTCCCCCGCCGTCCCGTCCCCCGTCGCCCGGAGCCCTTCGCGTCGCCGGCGGGAGCGAGCCGTGAAGATCGTCGTCCGGCAGAGCGGCAACAGCATCGCGGTCGAAGGCAGCGACTTCACGCTCCGCTTCGACGTCGAGGGCACGGACCTTCCCCCGGTCGATCCGGGCTTCGCCGCATGGGTGCTCCTCCCGCTGATGATGCGCCGCGGCGAGGACATCGCGTTCGAGCAGCCGGTGGACCCGGTGGTGCTCGCCAACGCCAACCGCCTCGTCGAGATCTGGTCGATCTGGCTCCCCGGAGAGTACCGGCCCATCGCCGTGACCGCGCCCGGCGGCTGGGTCCCGCATCGCGGCCCGCGCGACGAGGCGCTGCACCTCTACTCCGGCGGCGTCGATTCCACGTTCACCCTCATGGCGGCGGGGCACCGCTCGCCGCCCGGCACGGCCCTGACCGTGCTCGGGATGGACTATCACCTTGCCGAGGAGCCGCGGTTCGGACGCCTCCTGGCCAAGACGGCGCCGCTGCTCGATCTCCTCGGCTACCGGCGGGTGGTGGTGCGGGCAAATTTCCGCGAGGTCTTCAAGGGGCCGATCTCGAACGCCCATGCCTTCGTGTTTGCCTCCTGCCTGTTCCTCTTCAAGCCGCTGTTCACCCGGGCAGTGATGTCGGCCGACAACACGCCCGAGCACGACATGCTGTCGTTCGACAGCTCCAACCACGTCACCAACAAGTACTTCGCCGGGACGGACTTCCGCATGGACACGGCGGGCGCCGCCGACACCCGTACCGACAAGATCGAGGCGTTGGCCCGGCGACCCGACATCCTGCCGTTCCTGGCCTTCTGCACTGCCAGGACGCACAAGCCCGAAAACTGCGGCCGCTGCTCGAAATGCATCCGGACCAAGGCGATGTTCATCGCCGCGTCGGGTGCGACCCCCCCCATCTTCGACGACATGGACTTCTCCTGGCGCCATCTGGCGCGCATCAATGTCCGTGTCCGCCGGCACTACGCGTTCTTCGCCGACCTCGCGATCACCGCCCGTCGCAACGGGACGATTCACCTCCTGGGCGACATCGAGGAGCGCCTCCGGCGGCCGGGCCGCTGGTCGAGCCCGACGGCAGCCTCGTTCAACCGGCTCGTGCTGTGGCTTCGCAATCGCCGGCAGCGGAAGGCGTCAGGTCGCATCGACTGAGCTGCCGGGGCGGTCGCGACCCGGCTCGCTCCCGTGTTTCAGCCCCTGCCAGCCCAGCCATTGCCCGGGATGGGCCCGGACCAGGGGTACCAGATACGCGCCGTAGCCGGCGGCGAGCGCGGCTATGGCTGCGTGGCGATCTCCCGTAGCCGGCACGAGCGCGGCACCGATGCGGACCGTGAATTCCTGCAGCGGTACCGTCTCGATCACGGCGACCGGCAGCAGCGCGGCGCCATGGACCGCAAGGTTGAGCGGCGTCGTCGCCACCGGGAGCAGCGCCCTGCCGAGGGTTACGTCCACCGTCTTTCCGACCATGGCGTTGTTGGCGATCCGGACGACCGCGTTCTGTGCCAGAAGCTCGGTCAGGCGTCGCGTCGCCCCGGTATCGGCGCCGGCGCCGAACACGATGCGTTCCGACACGTACCGGTCCTGCTGGGCGTGCCAGCTCCGGTTGAGGGCACGGACGCCGAGGGCCGTCCGGGCGGGGCCATGAAGGACATGGCTCACCGTGGCGAGCCGGATACCCGCGCCGGCGAATCCCTTCATGCTCACGGTCGATTCGCTGCCGAACCAGTCGCACCAGAGGATCGTCCCGCGCCCGCGCGCGACCGCAGCTTCCAGGCGGTCCAGCCCGTCGAGGTGGATGACGGGCGACCAGCCTGCCCGCCGGCGTTCGGCGGCATGCGCGATCGACCGGCGGTACTTCGCTTCGCGGAAGGTCCGCCACCACGCCGCCGCCACGTCCTCGGCAACCGGCTCGCCGAAGACCGCTTCCACCTTCGCCAGGAAGGCATCGTATCGCCTCGACTTCCGGTCTGGCCGAAGGCCGGAGAGAAACGAGCTCACCTTTGGCCAGCGCGATTCCGGGAGCGCGCGGACGAACGCCGCGATCGCCGCCGCCACCAGCATCCGCGATGCGTCCGACGTTGCGAACAGCCGCGCCGGGGTTGCCCGCCGCGCGCTGCGGGCCGCCCCGGTCGTGCGGGGCGCGCCCGCGCTCATGGTGCCGCCTCCCTCGCCCTGCGGGTCATTGCAGCATCAGGGATTTCGCCGGGATCAGGCGTCATCGGGCCGATAGCCGTCTTCGAGGAGCTTCATGCAGCGATGGACGGCGTCGATTGTCGGCGTCGGAACGGCCACCAGTGCGCCGATCTCCCGCACGGCGCCCAGAATGGCATCCGCCTCGGTCGGACGCCGCGCCTCGACATCCC
>CAXNGA010000321.1:0-3201 GCA_964201375.1 Kaistiaceae bacterium | reverse complement strand
CATGAGCATCCGCATGAAGTCCTTGGCCTCGCGGTAGCCCTCGTCGCCCGCGACCAGCACTTCCTCGATGTCCTTGCCGTAGAGGTCGCGGATCGACCGCTTGATCAGGCTGCCCTCTTCATAGACGAGGGCAGGGGCCGTCGAGCGGAGCGTAAGCTCGCGCACGCTTTCCCAGAGGCGCAGGAGATACTCGAAGTCTCGCTTCACCTCGGCCTTGGTGCGGCTCGCACCGGCCGTGCGGAGGATGACGCCCATGCCCTCCGGCACTTCGAGATCCTGCGTGATGCTCTTGAGGCGCTTCCGGTCGGCCGGGCTCGTGATCTTGCGGGATATCCCCCCGCCACGCGAGGTGTTCGGCATCAACACGGAATAGCGGCCGGCCAGCGACAGGTACGTGGTCAGCGCGGCGCCCTTGGTGCCGCGCTCCTCCTTGACGACCTGAACGAGGATCACCTGGCGGCGCCGGATGACCTCCTGGATCTTGTACTGCCGGGCGCGGGGCTTCCGGCGCTCCGGCACTTCCTCCAGCGCGTCCTCGGCGCCGACCGATTCGACGATGTCCTCGGGATGCTCCTCGTCCGATTCCGGGCGCTCGTCGTGCGGCGCTGTCGGCGCAGGGGGCGGGGGCAGATCGGCGTCAGCGTCGGCGTCGGACGCCGAACGCGACTGCCGGCGTTCGCCGTCTTCGCCGTCGGTCGCGGCGATCGAATCGCTCGTTTCCGCTTCAGCGGCCTGGGTCTCGACGTCAGCGTCGGCAGCGTGGGCTTCGGCCTCCTCGGCCGCGGCTTCGCGCTCTTCCGCCTCGATCAGCGCCTGACGGTCGGCGACGGGAATCTGGTAGTAGTCCGGGTGGATTTCCGAGAAGGCGAGGAAGCCGTGGCGGTTGCCGCCATATTCGACGAACGCCGCCTGGAGCGACGGTTCTACCCGGGTGACCTTGGCGAGGTAGATGTTGCCGCGGAGCTGCTTGCGCTGCGCGGACTCGAAATCAAACTCTTCGACCCGGTTTCCGCGGACCACCACGACCCGGGTCTCTTCCGGGTGGGCGGCATCGATCAGCATCTTGTTGGGCATTGACGAACCTCTTGCGGCCAGCGCCGACCGGCTGCGGCGGCAGGACGAATCCTGTCCGCGCGACCTTCAAAGCGCTGCGGCCTGATGTTGGAAAAAGGGAGGGAACGGGAAACCGCTGAAAAAGCGGACGCCGGTGCGGCGTCGCGGGCGACTTCGATCGTTCCGGCAGTGACACTCGCGTGACCGCGAAAAAGCGCATGTCTTACGCCACGATGGACCCGCGAACGGATCCTGAGCCAAGGGGACGCCGGCCGGCTGTCATCGACATCCGGCCTGCTTCGATGCCGTCCGAAGGCGGATCGAGCGAGCGTTCCAGAGCGTTCCGGTGAATTTCCCGCGCTGACCGCATGGTCCGCGCAGCGCATCCTGACGATGTCGGAGCGACCGTTCCGCCTGAAGCGGAATCTCGCCGTCTTCGTATAGGTGCTGCGTTGGCCGGTTGCAAGGAGTCGGAGCGACGTTGCAGGGGGGGAACACGCCGGACCTTTCTGTCCCGCTTTGGCAAGGTTTGATTAACCAACCGGTCGCCATGCTCTAGACATGTCGGGGTCGTGGCCAATTCTGGCACTGGATCGGGGGGTGGATTGTCAGGAAGACCGGGATCACTGGCGCGCCGCCTCCTGGCGCTCCTCATTCCGGTGGTCCTCGCAGCCGCCGCGCCTTCCCATGCCGTCGCGCAGGCAGCTGGCGATCTCAACCTCGTCACCGACACGCGAATCATCGGCGACGAGGGTCGCACGCGCTTCATCGCCGATCTCACGGCCGACGTGGACCTGCGGGTCTTCTCGCTCGCCGATCCGTACCGGATCGTCATCGACCTGCCCGAGGTCCACTTCCAGCTCCCCGCGGGCACCGGGGCCGAGGGCAGGGGCCTCGTTTCTGCCTACAGATTCGGTCTCATCTCGCGCGGCCAGTCGCGCATCGTCCTCGACGCGACTGGACCGGTACGCGTTGCCGACTACTTCGTGATCCCGGCCGTGCCGGGAGCGAGCGAGCCGGCCCGCCTCGTGGTCGATCTGGTCATGGCAACGCCCGAGGAGTTCGCGACGGCGGCACTCGCCTATCAGCAATCCCGTGCCCCGACGGCGCCCATGATCGCGCCGGAAGCCAATGACGGACGGACCGTCATCGTGCTCGACCCGGGGCATGGCGGCATCGACACCGGCGCCGTCGGCCCCTCGGGCACCGTCGAGAAGCAGGTCGTCCTCGCCTTTTCCCTCGAACTGGCCGCGCAGCTTCGCGCGACCGGCCGCTACGACGTTCTCCTGACGCGCGATGACGACACGTTTCTTCCGCTCGACGACCGTGTCGAATACGCCCGGGCGCATCACGCCGACATCTTCCTTTCGATCCACGCCGATTCGTTCCCGTCATCATCCACGGTGCGCGGGACCGCGATCTACACGGTGTCCGAACGTGCCTCGAACCAGATCGCTGCCCAGCTCGCAGCGGGCGAGAACCGCGCCGACATCCTCGCCGGCGTGAACATTGCTGCCGACGACGATCTCGTCGCCGACATCCTCGTCGATCTCGCCCGTCGCGAGACGGCCCGCTTCTCCGTGGCGCTGGCGCGCGACCTCGTCGCGCAGATCGAGGCAGCGACGGTCATGTCGCGCAACCCGCATCAGGAAGCTGGCTTCGTCGTCCTCAAGGCGCCGGACGTGCCCTCCGTCCTGGTTGAACTCGGGTTCGTGTCGAACCCGGACGACGCGCGGAACCTCGGGTCCGAATCGTGGCGTCGGTCGACGGCGGCGGCGATGGTCGGCGCCATCGACGCCTTCTTCGCCACCCGCGTTGCCGGCGCTCTGCGTCCCTGAGTCTGTTGCAGCCGGGACACGTTCGGCGCTAAGGCGACCGGGAAACGGCTCCGCCGCAGTTTGTTCACACTTCCGCCGGATCGCGGGCGCGTACACCGCGTTAGAGGTGGACAGCGCCCGGGGGCGGTCGTGCACTCCCGGTGTCGGGAAGGTGAACGGCCTCTGCCGCGGTTCGGCCCCAAAGTCGGGGCTGCCTGCAAACGCTCCGGCCGTTTGCCGGGTCGGCCGCCAGGGCTGGAACAGGGTCGAAATGTTTCTACGTCTGGTCGGCTACATCTTTGGGATCGGCACCGTGCTTTTTCTGGCTTTG
>CAXNGA010000320.1:0-3207 GCA_964201375.1 Kaistiaceae bacterium | reverse complement strand
ACGATGGATCGCATCGCGCGCGAGGTCGAGACGGACGGGAACTACTCCAACATCATCAACGCCCAGCGCGCCGAGCCGCAGGCGACCGGCGCCGACGCGATCGCCGCCGCCGTCCGCTCGATCGCGGAGACGCTGAAGCTTGCGGCGATCTGCTGCTACACGGGCTCCGGCACCACAGCCATCCGCGTGTCGCGCGAGCGGCCGCAGACGCCGATCATCGCGCTGTCGCCGGTCGTGCGTACCGCGCGCCGGCTCGCGCTCGGCTGGGGCCTCCACTGCCTCTTCGGCGAAGAGGCGGAGGATTTCGACGGCATGGTGGACCGTGCCTGCGAGCAGGCCTTCAAGAGCGGGTTCGCCCGTGCCGGCGATCGCATCATCATCACTGCCGGTGTTCCTCTTCGCCGCCCGGGCACGACCAACATGCTTCGCATCGCGGTGGTCAACGATACGGGCACAGGGGCAGCGTAGCGGCCCCCGCGCGAGGCCGCGTTCTGTCACGGCAAGCGGTACCGAAGGCTACTGGTTCGGCCAGGGTTACTCTTCCGCTCGCTCCCCTCGGGGGCGAGCGGCGGGACGCGCCGCATCGGTGCATCACATCGCGCCCGGGCAAGATCGACGGCCGGCGGGCGTCGCGGCCGCCGTCGCGGCGGCCACGCCTTTCGCCGGCTCGGTACCTTGCCGCGACTTCAGATCGTGCGGTTCAACTCGGCTTCGAGTTCGCCCTCGAACTCCTTCGTCCCTGGCTGGAACGGGTTGATGGCGAGGGAGGCGCGGACGGCCTGGAGAGCGCGGGCCGCGTCGCCAGCGCGGTGGAACGTCTGGGCCAGCCCCGCGAGGGCCGCGAAATGGCGCGGCTCGAATGTGAGCACCTGCCGGACGTCGGCAACGACCGCTTCGAGGTCCCCCATCTGAAAATGGACGATCGCGCGCTGGTGCCACACCTCAGCCAGCGTCGGCTGCAGCGCGATGAGCCCGTCGAGGACGTCGAGGGCGGCGGTGAACTCACCGGCCTCGGCCGCCGTGGCCGCCCGTCGCATCAAGAGCGTTGCGGTGGCTCCGCCCGAGGCCAGCCAGAGGCTCTGGATCCGGTCGCCGATCACCTGACCCTCCGCCTCGTCGGTGGTTTCAGCAAGGCGTGTGAACAGGTCGTCGATCCGCTCGGCGGGCGTTTCGGCAGGAGGATTGCCGAACGGGCCGGCGACCTGAGCGCCGGCGGATGATGCCGCGACGAGCGCGGCGGCAAGGATGAGGATCGGAATGCGCATGGCGGCACACTAGGGCCCGTTGGCAGAACCTGCAAAGCGCGTCGGTAGTGCCTCAGTCTGGAATCCAGGCATCGCGCATCCTGCAGGGGCCACGCCGACCCGGCTTCGGAGCCGCCGGATCGAGAACCGTTGTGAGGGTATCGGCCGGCGGGGGCTCAGTCCCCGTCCTCATGCTCCATCGCCAGTTGCCACGCGAGCCTGTAGCGGTCGATGTCGAACTCGTAGTCGGCCGAGACCACGGCCAGGATCAGGTGCGGGACGCGCGTCCGCTCCTCCTCGATCTCGACCTTCGAGAAGCCGGCCGCCGCGGCCTCGGCGAACATCTTCTCCGTCAGCCGCTCTGCCTGCGCCTGGTAGCTCTCGATGTCGGCATTGCCGGGAAAGACGTGATCCTTGATCCAGGTCTCGACCCAAGTCTGGAAGCCCTTGCTCATGACTGCTTACCCATCCCCGCATCGTATTCGGGGCCGGTCTCCCGGCCCGCGGTCCGGCGCGAGTCTACGCCGGGAGTGCCCGCCGCGCATCCGTGATGAGCGGCCCGATCCAGTGTCCCGCGCGCCTCAATCAGTGACGAGATGGATGGTTTCGCCCCCCTTCGGGCCGCCCGTCGGCCCGGAGGCAAGCGGCGCACCCTGCGCGCCAAAGACTGCGGATCGCGAACTGAGGCCCTGCCGGCACGTCACCGTCAGGCCCGCGAAACTGCGGAGAAATTGCCGGTGTTGCATCCCTGCAGCTTTGACGGAAAGGGCCTCTTCTGCTACAGATCGACGCCAACGGGGTCACCGCATTTCGCGACCGCGGCGCGTTTCGTTTGGCCGCTCGTCCCGTACCCGACAACAGACGATAGGATCAACGTGCAGGTTCTCGTTCGCGACAACAATGTCGATCAGGCCCTCAAGGCGCTGAAGAAGAAGATGCAGCGCGAGGGCATCTTCCGCGAGATGAAGCTCCGCGGCCACTACGAGAAGCCGTCCGAGAAGCGCGCCCGCGAGAAGGCGGAAGCCGTCCGCCGCGCTCGCAAGCTCGCCCGCAAGCGTGCGCAGCGCGAAGGCCTGATCCCGACTCCGCCGCCCCGGACCCCCGGGCCCGGCGGTGCGGTTGCCCGTCGCGGCTGACCCGCGCCTCTTTTTCGCCGGCTTGCGCAAGTTGGCTGGGACGGCGGCGTTCCTTGGGTTCGCGGCGCTATCGACCATCTGCGACGACGAAGAGGAATGGCATGACCCTTGGGCTGGCAGCGCGGCGTATCCCGACCGCGTCTCTCCTCATCGCCGCGGCGCTGGTGCTGGCCGGTTGCCAGACCGGCGGTACGCCTGCGGCTACCCCGACGCCCGGCGTCGATCCCGCAGTCGGCTCGCAGGTCAACATCCAGTCGCTGACCGACGTCGTCACTCGGAACCCCAACGATCCGAGCGCCTACAATGTCCGCGGTATCGCTTACGGCGATGCGGGCCTGAACCGCGAGGCGATCGCGGACTTCACGCGGGCAATCCAGCTCAACCCGAGTTACTATCAGGCCTACGTCAACCGCGCCCTCGTCCATCGCCGCATGGGCCAGATCGAGGAAGCCCTGGCGGATTTCAACCGCGCCCTCCAGGTGAACCCGAGCTATGTTGCGGCGTTCGCCGGCCGTGGTGATCTCTACCGCGCCCAGGGTCGCCTCGACCTCGCCCTCGCCGACTACAACGCGGCGCTGCTGGTCGATCGCGCCGATGCGCGGAGCTACTACAGCCGGGGTCTCGTCTACCAGGCGCAGGGCGCTCTGGACCAGGCGATCGCCGATTTCAGCCTCGCGATCTCGTTCGATCCGCGCCAGGCTGCGCCCTACAGCGCCCGCGGACAGGTCTACCTGTCGCGCAGCAACTTCGATGCTGCCTATGACGACCTCTACCAGGCGGCGTCGCGCGACGGCAGTTCGGCGGAAATCTGGGCCAATCTCGGCCTT
>CAXNGA010000319.1:0-3210 GCA_964201375.1 Kaistiaceae bacterium | reverse complement strand
CGGCTCGACGTCCGCGAGATTGCGGAGGAGCCGCATCGCCGCAACGCAGTTTGCCGATGCACCGAGTTCACCCGCGACCCGCGCCGTCACTACCGGGTCGAAGTCCGGCTGGCCGAGGAGAAGCTGCAGGTCGAGCGCCCAGGCGGCGGTCGAGACCTCGGCGTCGTCGGGGATCGCGTGGGCGGCGGTGAAGACGATCATGTCGGCGACCGAGGGCACCAGCACGGCAAGGCCCCGGAAGCTGGCCGGCCGGGCACGCCGCCAGATCGCCTCGATCACGGTATCGGCAAGGCGAGGCGTCCGGACGGGCTGATGGTGGACGTCGATGTCGCCGTGCCGGCCGAGGAGAAGATTGAGTCCCGGCTGGAACCGCCAGTGATTGCTGGCGTATTCGACCGAGTGCGCTGCACGCCAGCCCCTGCCGTAAAGGACGCGGACGGCCTCGGGGAAGAGCGCCCGCGGCACGAGGATGTCCAAATCCGCGCTGATCCGCGGCGCCGCGAACCGGTACCCGGCCGCCAGGAACGCGCCGCCCTTGATGAACAGCACCGGGATGCGGGCCGACAGCAGGATGCCGACTGCCTCGGCGGATGCCTGCAGCTGGAGCTGCGACTGCGTCCAGCTCGCCTTCGCGAGGCCCTTCACGCGCGGCAGATACTCGCAGTCGGGGGCGATTTCGGGCAGCCGCGTCGCGATGAGGGCGAGCGTCCGGTGCAGCTCCCAGCCGACATGGTCGATGTCGTTGCGCTGCTTCCACAGTGCCCAGCTTCGTGCTGCCTCCGGGAGCGGTCGCAGCGCCGTCTCGAGCAGGAGTTCGACGTCCCGATCCACCGCAGGCAGCGCTCCCTGCAGCCCCGGGTCGGTCATTCCACTGGATCCGCCAAGCGTGAGAGCCATTCGCCGCGACCGACGCCCCTGTTGGCGTGTGTGAGGTCCTTCTGTGCCATTACCGCACTTGCCGTCGCCGGGGAATGCGTCGGACCATGCGCCGGGCGGTATCCCCCTGTCACCTTGTGGCGACCATCGGCGGGGGCGTCCCGCCGGCAAGGAGCCAGCGATAGACATCGCGCATCTCCGCCGCGACCCGGTCCCAGCCGAAATCCCGCTCCATCCAGGCCCGGCCCCGCCCTCCCATTGCCGCAAGCTCACGCGCCGGTCGCGCGGTGGCGTCGAGCAGCGCGGCGGCGAGCGCCTGCGGGCTGCCGTCGACCCACCACCCTGCCCGCTCGGGCTCGAGGCCGCCCCACGGCGTCCCCCGGGAGGCGACCACCGGCACGCCGGCGGCAAGCGCCTCGGCCGCGGTCAGACCGAAATTCTCGTTCCGCGACGGGAGAACGAAGACCCCGGCCTCACGGAATGCCACAGTCTTTCGCTCGCCATAGAGCGCATCCTCGACGATCACCCGCCGCAGGCCCGACCGGGCGGCGAGCTGCCTGAGCTCACTGGCGTGGCCGTTCTCGTCGGGGCCGACGATGCGAAGCCGCCAGCCTGGCCGCTGCGGTTCGACGGCGGCCCATGCCGCAACGAGCGCGGCAAGCCCCTTCTTGGGATGAAGGCGGCCAAGGGACAGGACGGTGGTCCGATCGCCGGCATCGTGTGGATGATCGTCAAGGCCGGGCAGGTCGATCCCGTTACGGATCACCGCGATCGGCCCCTTCAGGCCGGCGGCACGGATGTCGTCGTGTTCGGATGCGCTCGTGGCGTGGATGCACGCGGCCCCTTCGAGTGCCGCCCGCTGTCCGAGCCACCAGACCAGCGCTTTCCGTGTGCGCGAGTACCGGCGCGCCTCGGGCGCCAGCATGCCTCGCGGCGAGACGACGAGCGGAACCCGCCGTCGCCGTGCCGCCGCGGCGACATCGAGGTTCGGCTTCAGCCAGAGCCCATGTCCGTGGATGACCGCCCCCTCCCCGCGCGGGATCATCAGCGCGCGCCGGAGAGCCGCCGAGTGGACGAACTGCTTCAGCAGGGGAACGCCCGGCAGCGAGGGCGGAAAGAACCGCGTCCCGGGGGGGAGGTCCGTCGGCGGCGTGCCGCTGACGACGGACACGAGTTCCGCATCGACCCCGAGCCGCTGCAGGGCCCCGACCAGCCGGGGCACGGAATAGGACGGTCCGCCGTGAACCGCGGCAAGGCCAGCGATAGCGTGCGTGACCTGAAGCGACCCCTCCGCCATGCTCACCTTCGTCCCGCGAGATGGCGACGGATTTCGTCCGCATAGCGCTCGGCATACGCCTTCCACGACAGCTGGTTCCGGTCGTCCTCCGACAGCGGACGCCTCCGCTCGCCGGACCGGTGGCGATCGCGGGCCGCAACGATGGCGGCCCGAAGCGCCGGAGCCTCGCCATGCGGCACGACCGCGATCCGTCCCCTGAGAGCCGGCGTCGTGGCAAGGTCCGGGGCGCCGGTGCGATCGGAGGCGATCAGCGACAGGCCCGACGCCAGCGCCTGCGTCAGCACCATCCCAAAGCCGTCCTCGCGGGACGGCAGAACAAGCAGGTCTGCCGCGGCATAGACCCAGGGGAGCTGCTGCTGGTCGACGGGACCGATGCTCACGAAGCGCCCGTCACGCGTCGGAAACGGGCAGTCCGCGATCTGCCCGACATGCGTCACGCGCACCCCCTCTACCCCCTCCATCGCGGCCACGAGGACATCGCAGCCTTTCCGCAACGACCATGCGCCCGCAAAGACCACGGTGAGTTCCTGCCCCACCGGCGCCGGAGACGGGGGGAACGCGGCAAGGTCGACGCCGAGAGGATTGCAGAACACCTTCGCCGAGGCGGCGGGGTCGCGATCGAAGCTGGCTGCGGCGTGGCTCGACGGGACCACGATCCGGTCGGCGGTCCGGTAGCCTTCGAGTTCGCGGGCGATGGTGTCCGGGCTCGGCCGTCCGGCACCGGGAATGGCAGCCAGAATCTCGTCCTGCGACTGGATATGGCGACTGCCCCTCTCCAGCCAGATGCTGGCCCCGAACCGGCGCCGGGCCTCGGCGAGCGCGTCACGGAATATGCCCGACATCGCGATGAGGATATCGCACGGCTGAATGCGCCTTCTGAGACCGACATCGAGCGCGGCGTGAAGCATCGATTCGCGGCGTTGAGGTGCAAGCCTGGGGGCGATGCGCTCCCAGCCGAGAAGCGGCGCCGCGAACGGAAGCAGCGAAACCTGGGCAATGCGCGGAAGGCCGAACGATTCTGCGCGACCGGCGGGCAA
>CAXNGA010000318.1:0-3210 GCA_964201375.1 Kaistiaceae bacterium | reverse complement strand
TTCCGCCCGCGATGCCGTCGGCGGGGGACCCTATGTGGTCGAGGAGGCCTATCCGCTGATCGCCCGCGCGGCCTAGACCGGAGGGCGCGGTCGCGGCAGCGGCACGCCGGTCGCAGCCGGTGGCGCGGTGGCAATGCCGAGCGCATCGGCCGGCAGCGGCGGCTTCGCGCGGGGCAGCGGCACGTTGCTGAGGATCGGCCGGTCCATGTTCGCCCCGCCTGTCGTCACCACGATGGGGACGGGCAGACCGAGCCTTGGGCCGATGGCTGCCGTCAGCAGTGCTTCGTCAGCGATCTCGCCGGCAAGGGCCGTGCCGGGCGGGCAGATCTCCGGCCGGCGGTCGATGGGGGCAGCGACGCTCGAAGCCGGCAGGAAGCCGGTGATCGCGGCGCGCGGGCTGTTCGCCAGAAGGGCGAAGCCGCCGTCGAACAGCTGCGCGGCCGTGATCGCACGGCTCTCGAGTGAACTCTCGCCCAGCAGCACGACCAGGAGCGTGTGCCCGGCCCGCGTCGCGGTCGCGACCACGTTGTAGCCGGCAGCGCAGATGAAGCCGGTCTTCATGCCGTTCGCGCCGCGGTAGTAGTCGAGAAGCGCGTTCGGCGTCGGCATGACCGTCTCGCGGTAGCGGATCGCGCTGATGCGGAAGTAGCTGCGGTACTGCGGGAATCGCTGCCAGAGCGCGAAGCCCAGCAGCGCCATGTCGCGGGCGGTGGTGCTCTGGCCCGGGTCCGGCAGGCCGTGCGGGTTGGCGAAGCGGGTGCCGGAGAGGCCGAGGAGGGCGGCCTGGCGGTTCATCTCCGACACGAAGGCCGGAACGCTGCCGGCGATGTTCTCCGCCACCGCGACCGCCACGTCGTTGGCCGACTTCACCATCAGCATCTTGATGGCGTCGTCGACGGTGATGACGGTGCCGGCAGAGAAGCCCATTCGCGCTGGCGGCTCGGCGGTTGCCGCAGCGGTCATCGTGATGGGGGAATCGAGCCCGAGCCGGCCATCCTCCAGCGCCTGGAACATCAGGTAGACCGTCATCAGCTTCGTGAGCGAGGCCGGATACCAGAGTTCACCCGAACCGCGCTGCGCGAGCACGTCGCCTGTGTCGGCGTCGAGGATGAGGTAGGGCGGTTCGAACGCCCGTGCCGGCGCCGCGAGCAGCAGGACGATCGCGAGCGCTGCGGCAAGGAGGCGGCCGAATCTGGCAGTCATCGGGCGTCCGGGTCCATCGGGCGGCTGTGGTGAGCTACCCCGGCGCGGCGCCGCGGCGCAACCCCGCGCCGGCTTCAGCTCCGGTCGGGCGGGGGAAGCTCGGGCGGTACGGGCTTCCCGGCCTCGTCTCCGGCGTCCGTGTCCGCAGGGAATCTTCCATCTTCGCCTTCGGGCACATCCGGAACGGCCGGCGCGGCGTTGCCATCGACCTGGTCGGCATCCGCGGCCGGGCGGCCGGGAGACGGCAGGTCATCGCCGCCGGCCTCGGTGTCGGCGGGCTGCTCCTCCGCCGCTGCCGGATCAGGAGCGGCCGGTGCAGCGTCGATGTCGTGATCGTCCGGGTCCGAAGGGGCGGGACGCTGGAAATGGCCCGAATCGATCTCGGCGGGGCGCGCCGGAGCGATCTCGCCGGCAAGCTCCGCCGTCGCGGCCGAAGTCGGTACGGGTGGCGGCGATTCTTCCGGCTCGGGATCGATGCTCTCGATGTTGCCGTATCCGGCCGACAGTGCCACGGCAGCGACTTCCACGGCGGCGACATCGAGGTCGCTCCCCGGCGCGTCGTCGGCTTCGAGCACTGCCGCCGGAGTGGCAGGGGCCCTGGCCGGTATCGCCGCGGTCGTCTCCGGGAACACCGCCGGACGCGCCGGAGCGGCCTGCGGCAGGGCGTCGTCATCGGGGACGTCGGCAGCACCATGGCCGTCCTCGGGCCATGCGACAGGGGGCGGTTCATGGTCCGCAGCCGTCGGCTCGTCGGGCACCGCCGCTCCCGCGAAGCCAAGTCCCGCCGCGCGGTACCCGGTCGGCGAGGCGACCTCGTTCCCGTGTGCGTGCGCCCGGATACCCGAGCCGGCAAGAACCGCGACCGCCTCGGGATGGAGCGGCGAGTCTTCCTTCTTCCGGCGCGCCACGAGGCCGCGCAGCCACAGGCCTGCCCGGGTGAGGGCGCCGTCGATCGCGGCCTCATCGAGGAAGTGCGGCGGGCGCACGTAGAGGAAGTGGTACGCGACCGCGATGATCAGCAGCGTCAGCGTCCAGGCAAGAAGGACGTCGGACAGGAAGTGGCCACCGAAGGCGATCCGGTTGAGCGAGAAGGCGAAGGCGAGGGCGAGCGTGATGGCGAGGGCAGCCCTCCGGAATCGCGCCGGCACCACGAGAGCCACGGCCACGAGCCAGATCGCCGCCGACGACTCTCCCGATACGAACGAGCAGTTGCGGGCGCAGTAGTCGGAGATGTGCCAGGCAGTGACGAAGGGCGCATCGCCGCCGAACTCGAGCACCTCGGTCGGCCGCGGACGACCCCAGAGCGACTTCAGGATGCCGTTGACGAGGAGGCCGGCGCTGAGCGCCAGCGTCGACGAGAGGAAGAGCATCGCCCGCCCCGGCACGATCGGCCGCCGTCGCGGGAAGACCAGGATCTTCGCCAGCAGCGAAATGACGATGATGCCGGCGATCACCCGAAGCAGGATGCCGGACAGGTCGCGGAGCCACTGCAGGGCGGGGATGCGAGACGCAGGGAAGCCTATCGCCGCGTCGTGGAACTGGCGCGAGAACCAGAGGTCGAGCTGCGGGATGAGGAGGAAAACGACCGACAGGACGGCGGTCGCGATGATCATGATCCGGATCGGACCGAGTGGCCAGCGCCAGCCCCCCGTCGTTCCGCGCGCTTCGTCTTCCGTCATGACGCCCGTCGGTTTGCCGCCCCTTCCTTCGCATAGGGCGGCAACGTGACATTGTCACGAGTGCGCGCGTCAAACGGTTGCACGGGCGCGGGTCGAACGAGGCGTCGGGGCCGGGGCGCCGCTTCCCGAAGCGCGATCGATGCCCTGGCGCCGCGTGTCGGCAAAGGAAGGGGAGTCATCGCGGCCCTCGCATCCGGCAACCTGAACGGAAGACAACGAGGGCCTCAGATCGGGTTCAGGGGCAGCGCACTACACCGTGTCCATCGAATTCACCGGTGCCGCCGTGAACGGCGCCAGAAACCCGAAGGACAACGAACATGACCCGCAC
>CAXNGA010000317.1:0-3220 GCA_964201375.1 Kaistiaceae bacterium | reverse complement strand
AGTTCGGTCGGGAGGTCGAACGCCGCAGTGGCCGTGACGTCCCCGGCGCCGAAGGCGAACTGCGACTCCGCGATCGCCCGGCCGCGGAGGTCTTCCGCGATGACGAGGCCGGTCGCGGGCAGGGACGCATCCTGCCGGAGGACGGGTGCCGTCAGCGCCTCGGCGGTGCTTGCCGGCGGCAGCAGGCCGATCAGGGCTGCACCCGGGTCGTCGTAGACCACGATCGGCCCCGGGATCGTACGCGCGAGAAACGCGGCGAGAGCCTCCGCCTGTGGCCCGCCCAGCCCGTCGGACAGCCATGCCGCGCCGCCGAACCCCGCGGTGGAGGCAATCGTCCCGAGCTGTGGCAGGAGGGCATCGATTCCGGCGGCGTAGGGCTGCGGCTGGAGCGCATCGATGCGCGCGATGACCTCCTCGGGCGCGGTCGGCGCGATGATCTGGCCAGGCGCCTCCGCAGTCGCGACAAGCGCGATGGGCCGGTTCGCCTCGGCGGCCAGCCGCACGATCGACAGCGCCGTCGCCCGCATCGCCTCGAACCGCTCCGCCGCCGCCCAGCCATTGTCCAGGACGATGAGGATCGGCCCTTCGCCGGGTGCTTCCTCTGCCGTCGGCCGCAGGATGGGGCCGGCAAGGGCGACGATGAGAAGCGCGGCAAGGAGGAGCCGGAGCGGCACGAGCCACCACGGCGTCTGCGACGGCGTTTCGTCCGATCGCGATATCTCGAGAAGAAGGCGCGTCGGCGGGAAAGTCTCGGTGCGCGGCCGCGGTGGCGTGAGGCGAAGCAGCCACCAGATCGCCGGCAGCGCGAGCAGCGCGTAGAGGACGGCCGGGGCGGCAAAACTCATGCGAATGCGCCCGGCAGCGCGTGGGCGTGCCGCCTGAGGCCGCGGTCGGTCAGCCGTGCGTGAAGCGCGAGCAGGGGCTCGGTCGCAGGACGGTCGGTGCGGTGGATGAGGAACGTCCAGTCGAGCCGCCGCGCGTGCAGCCGCAGCCGCTCGCGCAGCGCCGCCAGTCGCTCCTGGTAGGCCGTCCGCCATGCCTCGGCACGCCCGACGGTCACCCGTGCTCCCGTCTCGGGATCGACGAACTCCATCCGGCCGCCGAACGGGAAGGTCTCCTCGATGGGGTCGACGATCTGGAGGAGATGCGCGCGCGCGCCAGTCGCGGCGATCGCCGCAATCCGCTTCTCCATGGCGTCGGTGCCGTCGAGAAAGTCGCTGATGATGACGAGATCGGAATGCTGCCGGAGCTCGCGTAGATCGAGATCGGTGCCGCCAGCGGACGGCAGCGCCCGCGACAGCGTCTCGGGAGCGTTGCGCGACAGGATCGGCCGTGTGGAGCCGAGGAGACCGACGCGCTCACCGGCGTGGGCGAGAAGCGCCGCAATCGCAAGCGTCGCGACCGCCGCCCGGTCGCGCTTCGATGCCGCGGCATGGCGCGAGCGGAACGCCATCGAGGGCGACAGGTCGGGCGCCAGCCAAACGGTGTGCGCGGCCTCCCATTCCGTGTCGCGGACATAGAGATGATCGTCGTGGGCGGAGCGGCGCCAGTCGATGCCGCTCGCCGGCTCGCCGGAGACGAACGGGCGGAACTGCCAGAACGTCTCGCCCGGCCCCGCGCGGCGACGGCCGTGCCAGCCCGCGAGGATCGTGTTGGCGACCCGGCGCGCCTCCATCAGGAGGTCCGGAAGGGACTCGGCGAGTCGCTTGGCTTCGTGGAGCGCATCCCGCGGCGGGAGCGCTTCTGCCGCGCTGATGACTGGCGTTGCCATCTATCCCAGCTTCGCGGCGAGATCGCCGATGACGCCGTGGATCGTCAGGTCCTCGTCGCGCGCCGAATAGCTGAGCGCCATGCGGTGCTGGAGCACCGGCACGGCAAGCGCCACCACGTCATCAACGGACGGGGCGTAGCGCCCGTCGAGGAGGGCGCGGGCACGGCAGGCGAGCATGAGCGCCTGCGAGGCGCGCGGGCCGGGACCCCAGGCGATGGCCGCCGCGAGCTTCCTGTCGGTGATCTCGCCGGGGCGTGCGGAGCGGACCAGGTCGAGAATGGCCTTCACCACCATCTCGCCGATCGGGAGCCGGCGGATCAGCATCTGCATCTCCCGGAGCCGCGGGGCGTCGAGCACGGGGACGGCGACGCCCTGTGTCGCGCCGGTCGTCTCGAGGAGCATCCGGTATTCCGCCTCGCGATCGGGGTAATGCACGTCGATCTGCATCAGGAAGCGGTCGAGCTGCGCCTCGGGGAGGGGATAGGTCCCCTCCTGCTCGATCGGGTTCTGCGTCGCCAGCACGTGGAACGGCGAAGGCAGATCGTACGTCCGCCCGGCGACGGTGATGTGCATCTCCTGCATTGCCTGAAGAAGCGCCGACTGGGTGCGCGGGCTGGCGCGGTTGATCTCGTCCGCCATCAGGAGCTGCGCGAAGATCGGACCCGGAACGAAGCGGAAGGAGCGGACACCCTCGGCTGACTGGTCGAGCACTTCCGAGCCGAGGATGTCGGACGGCATGAGGTCCGGCGTGAACTGGACGCGCCGCTCGGCGAGCCCGAGCACGACCGACATCGTCTCGACCAGCTTGGTCTTGGCAAGGCCCGGCACGCCGACGAGGAGGCCGTGACCGCCGGAAAGGATCGTGATGAGCGCCTGGTCGATCACCAGCGTCTGGCCGTAGATGACCCGGCCGATCGACTCCCGCACCGCGGCGATCGTCGTCACGGCGTCGTCGATCTCGGCGGTTATCCGCTTCACGTCCCGCTCGGTCGGGATCTGGTTGATGACGGTCATCGGGGTTCCTACCTTGGCCGAAGCGGTCTGCCCAATCGGGCGGCAGTGTTGACGATCATGGCATGCCGTTCGTGGCGGTGACAGGCCCGCCGACTGGAGCGGGAGCAGCAGCGGGGGATGCAGAACGGGAATGGCGGAGGTTACGAACAAGCGGGGCGAAACCAAGGCCGCGCCTGGCATCCTTCCAGATACGTCCCCGGAGACGGCTCCGGATTTCGGCATCTCGCGCGGTGACGCGAAAGTGACCGCTGCATCCGCGACGCGCAGCGCGGCGGCTGCCCATTTCTTCGACCGCGTCCTCGCCCGGCTGTCCCCGACGCCGCGGCTCGACGCTCCCTCGATCGGCGAGGCAGGCCTCCTTGCAGGCGCCTTTCCCGGCGCGCCGCGGGACGCCGCTGTGCTGATGCCGATCGTGGATCGAAGGCCGGACGCGAC
>CAXNGA010000316.1:0-3228 GCA_964201375.1 Kaistiaceae bacterium | reverse complement strand
TCAGCCGACCATCGAGGCCATCTTGGTGCCCTTGCCGGCACGGACGATGAGGCCCATCAGAATGCCGGCCAGGTAGATGAGGAACGCTCCCACCAGGAGCGCCGCGGCCCAGCCTTCGACGGTTGCGCCCTGCGTGGCCAGCTGTCCCGCAGCCATCGCCGCCGCAGCCGCAGGGTCGTTCGCGGCAGCTGCCATGGCGGCGGGATCCATCGGCTGTATTCCCGCGTCGGCGAGCAGCGCATCGGTCCGGCCGATGGCCACCGCCGTCAGGAGCGCGACGCCGACGGCGCCGCCGACCTGCTGCGCGGCGTTGAGGAGGGCCGAGGCAATGCCAGAGTTCTCCTGCGGAACCCCCGAGACTGCTCCCGACACCAGCGCCGGGAAGGTCACGCCCATGCCGATGGCCATGATGAGCTGCGCCGGCAGGATGAGGCCGACATAGCTCGAGTCCGGCTCGAGGAAGAGGCCGAGCATCAGCATGCCGGTTCCGGCGATGAACGGGCCGACCGTTAGCAGGATGCGTGGCCCGAGGCGGCTGATCATCGTGGCGGAGAAGCCGGCGCCGATGATGATGCCGACCGTGAACGGCAGGAACGCGAAGCCGCTGGTGAGCGGGCTGTAGCCGTTGATCTGCTGCATCCAGAAGACCAGATACAGGAACACCGAGAACAGGCCCGCGCCAACGAAGAGCCCGCCGACATTGGCGCCCGTGAGGTTCCGGAACCGGAAGAGCCGCAGCGGCAGGAGCGGCTCACGGATGCGGCCTTCCCAGACGAAGAAGCCTGCGATCAGGACGACGGCGCCGCCGATGATGACGGTCTTGAGGCCCGTCGAGAGGCTGTCGTCGTTGACGTTGGTGAGGCCGTAGACGAGCGCCGCGAGCCCAAAGGTGATCAGCGCGGCGCCGATCACATCGAAGCCACGGGCGTTGGGGTCCTTGCTCTCGGGCACGAAACGAAGGGCGCCCCAGATCGCGAAGAGCGCGATCGGCACGTTCACGAAGAACACCCAGCGCCAGTTCAGGTACTCGGTGAGGATGCCGCCGAGGATGAGACCGATGGCGGCGCCACCGGCGGAGATCGCCGCCCACACGCCGAAGGCCCGATCGCGCTCCTTGCCTTCCTCGAACACGACGGTGAGGAGCGACAGGGCAGCCGGGGCCAGCATCGCGCCACCGACACCCTGGAGGGCACGGGCAGCCACGAGCACGGGCAGGCTGTTGGCGAAGCCGCCCAGGAGCGAGGCGAAGCCGAACAGGAACAGGCCGACGATGAACATCCGCTTCCGACCGAGGCGGTCGGCGAGCTTGCCGCCGAGGAGCAGGACGCCGCCGAAGGTCAGGGCATAGCCGGTCACGATCCACTGGATGTCGGCGAAGTCCGTAACCTCCAGCTCCGTGGCAATATGGGTGAGGGCGACGTTCACGATCGTGGCGTCGAGGATGATCATCAGCTGCGAAATGCCGAGGATCAGGAGGGCGAGACCCTTGTGGGTCTCCGTCCCGCGCGAAGTGTAGGTTTGAGACATTGGGGAGACCCGCCCGGGTGTGTTCGGATGGCCTTGCAGCGGCCGGAATCACTTAGCGGCCACTCACTTGGATAGGCCGGAGGCGTCCCCATTACGCCTGTCGCCAGTAACAGGCGAGTGAGAATCGGCAGTCCAGCCATGCCGTGGCGGCGTGGCTGCCATCAGTCCATGTACCACTTGAACGCGCAGTGAGGTCTCTCATGGCCGCATCCGCCGGAGGCCTTCGTCGAGATCGGCCATGAGATCACCGGGGTCTTCCAGGCCGATGTGAAGGCGAAGGAGGGCGCCTTCGGGGCGATACGGTCGGGCGGTGCGCCTGATCCCGTGACTGCCAATGGTCGCAAGGCTCTCGAAGCCGCCCCAAGAATACCCGATGCCGAACAACGACAGTCCGTCGATCAGTTCGGCCGCCTCTGCCTCCGACCACCCGCGCAGGACCACAGAGAGCAGTCCCGATGCCCCGGTCATGTCGCGCCGCCAAAGTGCGTGGCCCGGGTCGGACGGCAGGGCGGGGTAGAGGACCTTCGCCACCTCGTGATGGCCCTCCAGCCATGTCGCGACGGCCAGCGTCGATTCGGAGTGGCGGCGCAGCCTGATGTCCAGCGTGCGAATGCCGCGGAGCGCGAGGTAGGCGTCGTCGGGCCCGACGCACAGGCCCATCGCGCCATGGACCTCCTTGAGGCGCGGCCAGCAGCGCTCGTTGGCGGTGACCGTGCCCATCATGATGTCCGCGTGGCCGCCGATGTATTTGGTTGCCGCCAGCAGGGCGACATCGGCGCCGAGGCCGAGCGGCCGGCAGAAGAGCGGAGTCGCCCAGGTGTTGTCGGCAACCACCACCGCCTGCGCCGCGTGCGCTATCTCGGCGATCGCCGGGATGTCCTGCATCTCCATGGTGTTGGATCCCGGGCTCTCGACGTAGACGACCCTGGTCGCCTGATCGAGGCGCGCGGCGACGTCTCCCGCGTCGGTGGGGTCGTAGTAGTCGGCCGTCACGCCGAAGCGTGAGAGGACGGCGTCGGCAAAGGTGCGGGCGGGACCATAGACGCTGTCTGGAAACAGAACGCGGTCGCCGGCGCCGACGAAAGGCAGGATGGCCGCGGTAATCGCGTTGAGGCCGGACGGGCAAAGAATCGCCCCTGCGGCATTCTCGAGTTCGGCCAGAGCGGCCTCGAGGCTCCCGAGCGTCGGCGTGCCGCGGCGTCCGTAGACGTAGGGCGCGCCGGGCGAGACCATGTCCGACACGCTGTCGAACAGCACCGTGGAGGCGTGGACGACCGGCGGGTTGACGAAGGAGCCAGTGAACCGCTTGTCGCGGCCGGCATTGGCGAGGACGGTCGCCGTTGCAGGCTTCCGGCCGTGCGGTGTCTTCACCCTGATTCTCCCCCTCGCGGCAGCGGCCCGTTGGCGCTTGCGTCACCGTAGCGCCCGGGGCCGGGTGCCGGAACGGCAAAACGGCGCGGAGTGACCCGCGCCGTCCAATGGCCAATGCGGCTCGATGCTAGCCGGCAGCGCCGCCGTTGAGGAGCGGGGTGATGTTCCGGATCACGCCGCGGCGGTTCTGGCGTTCGGCGGCCAGCGTCGGGATCTTCAGGAACTGCTCGCCGTAGCCCTGCGTGACGAGGTTCTCCGGCGGGATGTTGAAGTTCTGCGACAGCGCGATGGCGATCGTATCGGCGCGGCGATCCGACAGGATGAGGTTCG
>CAXNGA010000315.1:0-3231 GCA_964201375.1 Kaistiaceae bacterium | reverse complement strand
GCAACGCGATTGTCGGCAAAGACGTAGGTCGCGCCGGCCGCGGCGATCGTCTGCGCCACGTAGGAAGCGCCGCCCGAGGCGTAGAAGATGCCCTGGAAGGACGAGCCGGAGAACACCAATGGCCGGTCCGCCAGCGCCACCGACGCGCCGATCGCCGCCGCGGCCTGGTAGGCGCCGCTGATCCCGCCGAACACCGCTTCGGCGGCCGCTTCTGCATTGAAGAAGAGCGCGATGTACTTGATCCACTCGGCCCGGCCGAGGATGTCGGCCTCCAGCCACTCCGCGTTGGCCACGACCGGAATGCCCGCGCCACGAAGCATGCGGTACGCCGGATCGTCGGCGCCCGCGGTCATGAGGAGTTTTGGGCCGGCGTCGAGAACGACCTCGACATTGGTTTCGAAGGTCGGGGCGAATTCGACGATGTCGCCGGCCGCCCCCCGGTCGATCACCGCCTGCGTTGCGGTGTAGGCGAGAGAGCTGACGCCGGTGAGACGATCGAGCATCCCGAGCGCCTCGATCATCGGATTGTGGGTGGCGCTCGCGGAGAAGACGGTCGCAACCGGGACCGGGACGATCATGGCGCCGGCGAGTTCACCGACAAGGTCCGGCTCCGGCGCGCCGCACTGGACGAGGACATAGGTCTCCGGCGTGCCGCCCTGGAAGGGCTCGTCGACGGTCACGACCTTGTAGGAGTTGAAGTACGCGACACTGAAGCCGTCGGCGTGCTCCACCGTGACCTTGTCCGGGAAGTAGTCGACCGCGGGGTCGAACGCCGTCACGCAGCTATCGGCGAGGTTCCCCATGGGTGCCTCGGCAACGGCCGGTGCGGAAAGCAGAAGTGCTCCCAGAAGGATTCCGGACGGCAGGGCAAGTCGCTGCACTCTATCGGATTTCATGTGTTGCCTCAGACGGTGGATAAAGTGTGTTCGGGGAGGCGGCGGGCGAGCGTTGCGAGCTCGGCATAGGTCGAACCGCGGGCGATCGTTCCACCCATCTCGGCGCGCCATTCGCCGTTGGCGGGGCCGGCCGTGACGACGAGCGTTCCGGCCGACGGCTCGGCGACCATCGCCCAGCCCTCGCGTTCGAGGACGGCGCCCGCGAGGATCGCGCTGAGACCGTCGCCCCGCACGATTGCCGGCCGGCCCGAGCCGGTGCGAAGGCGGAAGGTGCGCTCGTCGGTCCGGAAGGCGATCCGTTCGCTGCCGAACGCGGCCTCGAACTCGCCGCCGAAGACGAGATCCTCCGGCGCGCCGGTCTGGAGCCGGCCAAAGCTCATCAGCCAGACCGTGTCGGCGGAGCGGAGTGCAAGGTCGAGGTCGTGTGTCGAGGCAACGACGGCGAGGCCGCTTTCGCGGGCGAGGCGGCGGAGGAGGCCCATCAGTTCCACGCGCGAGCCGATGTCGAGGAACGCGGTCGGCTCGTCGAGGATGAGGATCGCCGGCTCCTGCGCCAGGGCGCGGGCGATGTTGATCCGCTGGCGCTCTCCGTCGGAGAGTTCGCCGATGTCGCGGTGCGCGAGATGGGCGGCGCCGACGTTGTCGAGCGCACGCCGGACGGCGGCATGATCGGCCGGGCCGAGATGACCGCCCCAGCCGACATGGGGGTACCTGCCCAGGCTCACGACCGCATAGGCGGTGAGCGCGCCGACATCGAGCCGCTCGGTCTGGACGAGGCCGATCCGGCGGCCGATCTCCACCTGGCGCAGCGTGGAAACCTCCGCGCCGCCGATGCGGAGCTGGCCGGCAAGCGGCCGCTGCACCGTCGCGAGCGTCCGGAGGAGCGTCGATTTCCCGGCGCCGTTGGGGCCGAGCAGGCACACGAACTCACCCGCCCGCACCGCAAGGTCGAGCGCGGGCAGCACGGGGCGCTTCAGGCGGCGCTGGCGGTAGCCGACCACAAGGTTCGACGCGTCGAGGGCGATGGCGCTCATCCGACGAACGCCCCGCGGCGCGAGCGGAGGATGACGAAGACGACGACCGGCGCGCCGATGAGAGAGGTGACGGCATTGAGCGGCAGGAGCCCCTCCCCGCTGGCGACGAGTGCCGCAAGCTGCGCCAGGAGCGCCACGACCGCGCCGAGGAGGATGACGGCCGGGACGAGCATGCGGTGGTCCGAGGTCCCGACGAGGCCGCGGGCGAGATGGGGAATGGCAACGCCGAGGAACACGATGGGGCCGCAGAACGCGGTGACGACGCCGGCAAGCGTCGATGCTCCGGCCAGCGTTGCGATCCGCATGGCGCGGACGTTGAGGCCCATCGACTTCGCATAGGCCTCGCCGAGCAGCAGCGCGTTGAGCTGCTTCGTCGTGGCCGCAGCAATGCCTATCCCCAGCAGCAGGAGTGGCACGTAGATCGCGAGCTGGTCCGACGTGACCCCGCCGAACGAGCCGTAGCCCCAGGCGATCCAGCGCTGCAGCTGCTCGAAGGACGTGCCGACCACGAGGATCGTCACGACCGACTGCACCGCGTAGCCGAACATGAGGCCGATGATGAGGATCGTCGCCGCGTTCCGGACGCGGCTTGCCAGGATCAGCACCGGCACCAGCACGATGAAGGCGCCGAGGATCGCCGCGGCCGCCACCGCAAGGTCCCCGGCAAGGCCGAGCGCGCCGCCGAGGAGCGCCCCGGCGGCGCTGCCGGCGCCAAGCACGGCGATGGCGACGCCGAGGCTTGCGCCGGACGTGATGCCGAGCGCGAACGGGTCGGCGAGCGGATTGCGGAGCAGCGTCTGCATCTGGAGGCCGGCGATGCCCAGAGCAGCGCCCGAGAGCGCCGCGGTGACGGCGCGGGGCACACGGACGTCATTGACGATCACCGTCCAGCTCGCGCGCTCCGGGATCTCGCCGAGCAGGATCGCCACCACCGACCCGAGCGGGATCGTCACGGAACCGATGGCGATGGCAAGAAGGAACGCGAAGACGAGCGCGGCGCCAAGGAAGGCGAAGACGACCCACTGGCGCGTCCGGCGACGCGCAGCGCGGACCATCTCCGTAGCACCTTCGGGCGCAACGGCAGACGAACGCGTTGAATCGTCGGCTGCCGCCTCTTCGGCGACCCCGGACACGACGGACATGGGCACCCCATTGCCGAGGGGCCAAAGTCCGATCGGACGCTGGCGCACGGCGACCGGGCCGTGCGGCAACGACTGACCGGGACACCCCGCCCCGAGCAAAGCACTTCGTCGAGGCAGGTCTCCTGGCTCGCGGGTCAACACCATCCCGACCGCCTTCCC
>CAXNGA010000314.1:0-3236 GCA_964201375.1 Kaistiaceae bacterium | reverse complement strand
GTGTTGAGGACGAGGCTTGCCGGCAGGGTCCGTGTCAGTGCGGCAACGAGTTCCTCATACGCAGCCGAGGACGTAGCGGCGCCGGTGATCGTGTAGGAATTGTCGCTGATCCGCGCCGACCCGCCCGACAGTCCGGCAGCCTGCCCGATCGCAAACTTCGCCGCGCCGATCCAGTCCATCCGCGGCGCCCCATCGGCAATCTGGAGCTGGTCGTCGGTCTGCCCGGCCCCGAACAGCCGGACGGCTTCGGCATGGACTTCGGCCCGCGCCACCTCCGACGGCATGAAGCCGATGAGGGTCACGCCATCCGGGCCCCGCACCACTTCGAGTACGTAGGCTTCCGCCATCGATGGCTGGATCTCCGACGCCAGCAGGACCAGACCGACCGGGAGCGGATCCGTCGCCGCAGCCTGGAGCGCGGCATAGTCCTCGGGGCTTCGCGCCCGCCCGGAAACCTCGAGCTGGTTGCCCGCGAGGACGATCCGGCCGCTACCGAGCCTTGCCACGACGCCGAGCGCATAGTCGATGAAGGGGGCGAAGCCCTCGGGAGCGCCCGAGGCGAGGGTGACCCGGTTGTCGACAGGAAGCTCGCCCACCGCATGCCTGATCCGGGTGTCGATATCCCTGGCGATCGACGCACTCGGGACATGGCCGGAGACCTCGGCGCGCGAACCGTCGAACACGAGCGACCAGGAATAGGGTGTGACGAACGGCGGATCGACCGCGGCGTTCGCGATCGAGAACCCACCAGGGACGGATGATGCGAGGATAGCCAGCGCGCTCTCGTAACGGGGCAGATCACGCGACAGACCGACGGCGGAAATCGATACGCCGGAAAGGGTGATGCTGCCTTCGACGAAGCTGCCCAGGAGGCGTAGCGCAAACCCGACGCCGCCCGTAAACGCCGCCGGCGCGCCCCGCGCAAGCTCCGTCAGATCGTCGAAAGGAACGCCGGGGAAGGCGTCCGTCACCAGGGCCGCAACCTCGGCCCGTATCTCGTCGGAGGGCACATAGCCGCTGATGGACAACTGACCGCCCGACAGGACGACCGTCCACCCGAAGGGGGTGATCATCGGGATCAGCTCCGTGCGGTCGTCGATGGCCGCCACGCCCCAGACGCCGGAAATCGCGGTCCTCGCCTGGTCCTGGCGCGCCACCGTCGGGGCGGTCCCGGTCAGCAGCACCGAGCGGCCGTCGACGGTCGCCGTTGCCCAGGTCTCTCCCGTCTCTGCCAGACGCGCAGACACGCGCGCGGACAGATCGCCGGCAATGGATGATTCCTGAAGGGCGACCGCGGTGGCCGACAGGCCGAGGCAGACGATCACCGCCGCCACGAACCAGCGCCGCAGCGCGACGATCAAAGACCGGCTACTCGCAGGGCGGTCTCGGCCGACTACGGCCTGTCCCCCATCCGGCATACGCCCTTACACTCCGTCGACCCGCCCGCGATCCACAGGGATCGAGGGCCCACGAGGCCGATAGCAGCGCATATCAAAATCGGGCCGACCTGGAAAGCGAGGCGTGATGAGGCAAAAAAGGAAAGGCCCGGCGGATTGCTCCGCCGGGCCTTCGTAGTGAAAGCGGTCAGGCCTAGAAGGCCGCGCCGACCGAGAGTTCGACGCCCAGAGCGCGAAGGTTGTTGCCACCGAACTGGCGGGCATAGGTGCCCTCGAGGGTGACGAACACCGGCGAGGCGCCGGCCGGCTCGAACGTGACGCCAGCGTGAATCTCGAGCACGCCGTCATCCGGAGCGTCCGCTCCGCGGGTGAACTCGACGCCCGCATGGGCGGTAAGCGTGTCGCCGAGCGCGACTTCCATTTCGACGCCGACCATCAGGTAGTTGCCGAGCTCGTGCTCGTCATACTTGTAGCCATAGTAGCCGTAGTTGCGGCTCCAGCCGGCAGACGGAGTGATCGTGACGTTGCCGAAGGCGAGCTCCGCCTCCGCCATGAAGCCGAAGGCGAAGACCGGCTGACCGGTACCATCATCCTGAGCGTTCACGCGGTCAAAGTCCATGCGGACGGTCATGTCCGCGGGGCCTGCGCCGAAGGCAGCCTGGACGTAACCACCGACCGTGACGAAGCGGAAGGCGTCCATGTCATTGGTGCGCTGGCCGATGTTCATGCCAGTCGTGACTTCGGCCGCGCCGACGTCGAGGGCGACGTCGAGGGCGAAGTCCGGCCACGGGCCGTTCCAGTCGGCGTCGAACGTCGAGCCGCGCGGGTCGTTCCAGCCGAGACGGCCGGGCTCCGCCAGCGTCGCCGTGACGGTCGCCGGACCGAAGGTGTTGCGGTAGCGGATCTGGTTGGCGGTGAACTGCCACGGCCCGATGGTCAGCGACGTGGCGCTGTCGCCAAGAAGGTTGAACGCAAGCGTCAGGTTGCCGGCGTCGGTCGGCTTGCTGACCGTGAGCGTCATGGTGCCGGCGAGGCCGTAGTACGAAAGCGGCACACCGTCGATGTCGAATTCAGTGCCGGCGCCGTCGAGGAAGCTGTTCCACGGATCCGAATCGTAGTCGATCTCGTAGCCGAACGAGGTCGACCAGGTTATGCTGCCCGCGAGGGTAACGCACCAATCCTTCTTCTTCCAGCCGCTGCCGTTGTTGCACTGCTCGACGTAGTTGGCCATCGTCGTGACGACGAGGCCAGCCGGGTTCGGATCAGCCGCCTGAGCAGTGGTGATGCTGGCGCCACCGACGAACATCGCCGCCGAGGTACCGAGAAGTAGTGACTTCAGTCTCATTGCCTGACCTCCAAAGGGTTCAAATAAGGGTAGGTTCGGCCTCTCGATGTTTTCGGACCATTCCGATCACTGAGCGCCTGCGAAGAATCCCGTCCCCCACGACGTTCGATCAGGCATCTGATCCCCACCCCAGGGCGCATCGGCCGTCGAACAACCAAATCGCAGATTTCGCTGCGAATGACCGGAACATACCGGAGAGCCGGTGCCGCGCAACGGCCCGCGCCGCAGTTTCGCCGGGTTGCCACCGCTTTACGGCCGGGCTGTTGCATTTCTGCCACGACCAACGGGGCCGCGGTTTCCTGCCGATTTGCCGTTGCCGGCCGCGTGGTTGCCGAGACCGCGTCGGTTCCGGCTGCTGCCTGACCCGTCGCGGATGCCCCACTCCCGGCAGGATTGCGGCATTGCCGCGCGTTTGGCCGCGGTGGCGGCCGGGGGGAATTGCGGTTCGCGCTTGCCTCGGTCCGGCCGGGCCGCTTATGTGCGGGCACGGAGAC
>CAXNGA010000313.1:0-3256 GCA_964201375.1 Kaistiaceae bacterium | reverse complement strand
TCAAGGACATTTCAGCTTCTCCCGCACCTGCCGGGGCAATACCCTTCCGGCCGCCCACCGACGCCGCGGAGCATAAACGGCGTGGCAACGCCTTGACAAATACATTGCCCAGGCAACGGAATCCCGACGTCGGCCGTTGAAATGGGGCGACGTCGGCGCCCACCTGTCTTTCGCTACGGAGGCCAAGAATGGCTGCGCGTGCTTACTGGTCGGGCCAGATTCGTCTCGCCCTCGTGTCGATCCCGGTCCAGCTCTTCTCGGCGACGAAGACCGCCGCGCGGGTCTCGTTCAACCAGATCCACAGGGAAACCGGGAAGCGCATCCGCTACGACAAGGTCGTTCCGGGCGTCGGTTCGGTCGAGCCCGACCAGATCATCAAGGGCTACGAGATCGAGAAGGGGAAGTACGTCCTGTTCGAGGACGACGAGATCGAGAACCTCAAGATGGAGGCGAAGCGGACGATCGACCTCGTCCAGTTCGTCGACGAGGACGAGATCGACGCGGTCTATTTCGACAAGCCGCTGTAAGTCGCGCCCGATGACGACGAGGTCGCCGGCGAGGCCTATGTCGTGATCCGCGATGCGCTGAAGAAGACGAAGAAGGTTGGCCTCGGCCAGATGGTCGTCCGCGGCAAGGCGAGCGTGGTGGCGCTGAAGCCGTACGGCAAGGGCCTCATCATCGAGACGCTGCGCTACGCGGACGAGATCGCCAAGGCCGACCAGTTCTACGACGGCGTGCCGAACCTGGTGCCCGACGAGGAGCTCACCGGCATGGCCGAGGACCTCATCAAGCGGAAGGCGAAGCCCTTCGACCCGAAGGTGTTCACCGACCCCTATGACGCAAAACTCCGCGAGCTGATCCAGGCGAAGATCGACGAGCGGCCGCTCGAGGAGGTCGACGAGCCGGAGGTCGGCGCGCAGGTCATCAATCTCATGGATGCGCTGAAGCGCTCGATGGAAAGCGCCGGCGGCGAGAAAGCCAAGCCGAAGAAGGCCGCGGCCAGGGCGGCCGAGCCTGACGAGGAGACGAGCGAGAAGGCCGCGCCCAGGAAGAAGCCTGCCGCGAAGAGCCGCAAGGCGGCCTGACACTTCGCGCGGCGCAAAGACCTCAGCCGTCGTCCCGGGGCCGCGAAGCGGAACCCGGGACCCTTTGTTCCCCTCGCACGACCTCAGCCCAACTGCGGCTGGGGGAGGGCCGTGCCCCGGGAACAAAAGGTTCCGGCTCTCCGCTGCGCTCCGGCCGGAACGACGGGATTTGTTTTGTTAGCGGAGGACTTCGCTCCACGCCCCACGGGCGGGAGTGCGGAAGTTCACTTCCCCGCGTTATCCCTCCGCCGACTCCGGAGCGAGCGATGGCCGACGATCTCCTGAAAACCTACCGCGAGAAGCGGGACTTCGAGAAGACTGCCGAGCCCGCGGACGGCGCCCAGAAGCGGAAGGCGGGCGGCAACCGCTATCTCATCCAGAAGCACGCGGCGACGCGGCTGCATTTCGATCTGCGGCTCGAGAAGGACGGCGTCCTCAAGAGCTGGGCGGTGACGCGCGGGCCGAGCCTCGACCCCGCCGACAAGCGCCTCGCGGTCCGCACGGAGGACCATCCGCTCGACTATGGCGACTTCGAGGGGACGATCCCGAAGGGCGAGTATGGCGGCGGCACTGTCATGCTGTGGGACGAGGGCACCTGGGAGCCGCTGCCGGACGAGGATCATCTCGACGAGGGGAAGCTGAAATTCCGGCTCGACGGCGGGCGGCTCAAGGGCAACTGGATGCTCGTGCGCATCAGGAACAACAGGGACCGGAAGAGCCGCGCGGAGAACTGGCTCCTGTTCAAGGAGCGCGACGGCTACGCCGCCACCGGGGGCACGCCGATCGTCGAGCGCGCGCTGACGAGCGTCCGCTCCGGCCGGACGATGGCGGAGATCGCCGAAGGCAATGACGAGTGGACCCGTTCCGGCCGGCGGCAGAAGGAGCCCGCCGCTGCCGCCGCGGGGGCGCCGAAGAAGGCGCCCGACGCCGCCGTGCCGATGCCGGCATTCGCCGCGCCGATGATGGCATCGCTGGTCGATGCGCCGCCGTCGGGCGACGACTGGATCCACGAGATCAAATACGACGGCTACCGCGCCGTCGCCGCGATGGCCGGCGGCCGCGTGAGGATCTTTACCCGCAACGGGCTCGACTGGACCGACCGCTTCGCGGGCCTCGTGCCTGCCATCGCGGACCTGCCGGCGAAGTCGGCCCTCCTCGACGGCGAGGTGGCCGTGCCGGGCGCGGACGGGAAGACCGACTTCTCCGCGCTCCAGGCGGCGATGGGGAACGAGGGGAGGGGCCGCGGGCTCGTCTATCACCTGTTCGACCTGATCGAGCTCGACGGGCAGGACCTGCGGAAAGTGCCGCTCCTCGAACGGAAGGCGAAGCTTGCGGAGCTGCTGCGCGGCAGCCCGAAGGCCGGGCCGCTCCTCTATTCCGACCACGTGCTCGGCCACGGCGCCGATGTCTTCGCCCACGCCGGGAAGATGAAGCTCGAAGGCATCGTCTCGAAGCGGGCGGATTCGCTCTACCGCTCCGAGCGCTCGAAGGCGTGGCTCAAGGTGAAGACCGGGCAGGACGACGAATTCCTCGTCGTCGGCTGGGAGCCGTCGCCCCTGAAGGGCAAGCATTTCGCCGCGCTCCTCCTCGCCACGCGCGAAGCCGACGGTCTCCGCTACCGCGGCAAGGTCGGCACCGGTTTTGGCGCGCGCGAGCAGGCGGCGCTCTGGCCGGAGCTGGAGCAGCGCGCCGTGAAGGACGCCGCGCTGGAAGTGCCGAAAGGCTTCGTCCGCAGCGCGCGGTTCGTGAAGCCGGAGCTGGTGGTGACGGTCCAGTACCGCGGCATCTCCTCCGACGACCTCCTCCGCCAGGCCAGCTTCAAGGGCCTGCGGCGCGACAGGCGCGCCGGGGACGTCGACGCGCTCGACGAGGCCTTGCCTGTGGCGGAAGCGGCGGCCGAGTCCGAAGGCACCTCGAAGCCCACCCGGCGGAAGCGTGGCGGCACGGCCGCGCAACGCAAGCCCCTCGCCCCGCCGGGCGGGGAGAGGGCTTCAGCCCTTGGCGAGGCGGAGCCGAGCGTAGGGCTGGAGGGTGAGGGGGCCTCACCGGATGACGGGACCGCGAGTCCCCCTCACCCTTCCGCGCTAGTGGATTGATTTCAACGTTTGGTGCCCGCGTCTGACGGCGGCGATGATCTCGTCGGGATCGGCCCTCCAGACGAACGGGCGCGG
>CAXNGA010000312.1:0-3258 GCA_964201375.1 Kaistiaceae bacterium | reverse complement strand
GCCGAGGGGGCCGGCGATGGCGCCGGCCCGTTCGCCATCGCGGTCGAGCACCGCCACCTCCGCGCCGTTGCGGGCGAACAGGGCGGCCGTGGCAGCGCCGATCGCGCCGGCCCCGCCGGTAATGACGGCGACCTGACGCTGCAGCGGCTTCTCGGCCGCCTTGCCGAGCTTGGCCTGCTCGAGCGACCAGTACTCCATGCGGAAGAGTTCGGCCTCCGGCAGCGGCGTGAAGCGGCCGACGCTCTCTGCGTCGATCACGGTGCCGACGGTTCCGACGGCGACGTCCGCCGCCACCGCCGCCTCCTTCCGGCTGCGGCCGAGGCCGAACAGGCCGAGGCCGGGCACCAGGACGACCCGCGGCATCGGGTCGAGCATCGTCTTGGGGTCGGCCGGGTCGCGGCCGTGCCGGTCGAAATAGGCAGCGTAGCCGTCGATGTAGGCTCCGACGGCGCGGCGCGTCTCGACGGCAAACCGCGGGAGGTCCGCGGCATCGGGCGGAGCGAGGACCAGCGGGGTCCGCTTGGTGCGGATGATGTGGTCCGGGGTGACGACGCCACGCCGCGCATAGTCGGCAATCTCCGCGCCCCCGACATAGGCGAGGATGTCCGCCGACGCCCGGAAATCGAGGACGAGCCGCCGCCAAGCGCCGGGGCCGGCCGGTTCCGCAACTGCTCCGCGCAATATGGGCGCGACCGCGGCGAGCGGGGCCACCTGCCGGGGCAGAGCGGCGGCTGCGAAGACGCGCCTTCTCGCGCGCCCGATCCGGACCTCCGCGCGGTCGACCATCTCGATCATCAGTTCGTACGACTGGCGCGCGTCGGCGCCGAACGTGAAGATGCCGTGGCGGTCGAGGATCAGCCCCTTAACCGCGGGCGCGGCGTCGAAGATTTCGGCGGCCGCACCAGCCAGCGCGAAGCCCGGCATGACGTAGGGCAGGAAGCCCATCTCGTCGCCCCACACCTCGGCGGCAAGCGCACGGCTGTCGGGCTGGTCGACCAGGCTCAGCACCGCATTGGCGTGGCTGTGGTCGACGAATCTGTGCGGCAGGAAGGCATGCAGGAGCGTTTCGACGGACGGCGTCGGGGCGCTGCTGTCGAGGAGCGACAGGCGCACCTGGTTGACCATCTCCTCGTCGGACAGATGCTGCACCGCGCGGAGCCGGCGGAGCGGCGCGAGCCGCACGGCGGGAAGGCCGGCCGGCTCGATGTTGCCCATGTCCCAACCGGAGCCCTTGACGCAGATGACCTCGGCCGGCTCGCCGATGCCATCGGGCATCGTCGTCTTCACCGACGTGTTGCCGCCGCCATGGAGGACGAGCGCCGGATCGCTGCCGAGGAGCCGCGTCGTATAGGTGCGGAGCGCGAGATCTTCGTTCACCCCGCGCGCGGCGTAGCGCGCCACGGCGTCAGCCGCATCGCGGTCGGACCAGCGTGATCTCATGCGTGATTGTCCCGGCCAAAGAGCGCGGAGAGCCCGGTATCGTAGGGCGGGTGAACGATTCCGCGCTCCGTGACGATACCGGCGACGAGGCCGTGCGGCGTCACGTCGAAGGCCGGGTTGCGGGCCTTCGCCCCCGAGGGAGCCGTGCGGACGCCGCCGAATCCTAGGACCTCCTCCGGCGCCCGGTGCTCGATCGGGATGTCGGCGCCGGTGAGGCAGTCGAAGTCGAGCGTCGAGGACGGCGCGGCGATGTAGAACGGAATGCCGAAATGGCGCGCGAGAATGGCGAGCCCGAGCGTGCCGACCTTGTTGGCGGTATCGCCGTTCCGCGCCACACGGTCTGCACCGGTGATGACGACGTCCACCAGGCCAGCTTCCATGGTGCTCGCCGCCATCGAGTCGGTGATCAGGGTGATGTCGATGCCCGCCTGCTGCAGCTCCCAGGCCGTCAGCCGCGCGCCCTGGAGGAGCGGCCGTGTCTCGTCCGCATAGACCCGGAACGGCACCCCGCGTTCGTGCGCGACATACATCGGCGCCGTCGCGGTCCCGATCCCGGTGGCGCACAATGCGCCGGCATTGCAGTGGGTGAGGACGCCGGAGTCCGCGGCGATCAGACCTGCGCCGGCAAGGCCTATGCCGAGGCAGAGGCGCTGATCCTCCTCGTGGATCCGCACGGCCTCGTCGAGGAGCGCGTCGAACAGATCCGCGGCCGTCGTCGTCTTCGTGGCGACGGCCCTTGACCGCATCCGACGCAGCGCCCAGCCGAGATTGACCGCCGTCGGCCGCGCGGCGTCGAGGTTGGCCGCTTCAGCCTCGATCGCCTCCCGGAAGGCCGCGACGGTGCCCGACCGGAACGGCCGCAGCGCCACGCAGAGCCCATAGGCCGCAGCAACGCCGATCGCCGGCGCACCCCGGACCTTCAGCGTCCGGATGGCGGCGAAGACCTGCCCGGCGGAATCCTGGCGCTCGACGACGACCTCACGGGGCAGGCGCGTCTGGTCGAGGAAATAGAGGTCGCCGTCCCGCCACTCCACAGTGCGGGGAAGCCGCGCGAGGATGCCGGCGGTTTCGCTCATGCGGGCACCCGCTCGAGGCGCCCGATCTCGCGGGCCAGCGACGACACCCGATCGATCGACGCGAAGCGATGCCGGTCGAGGACGAGGCGTCGCCCCATGGCGAGCGCCTGCTCCTCGACCCTGGCGCGCGCCGCAGGGTCCGCGATGCCGGCGATGTCGGCCACCTTCGCGATGCCGACGACCCGACGCATCATCTTGCAGCCGGCAAAGCCCAGCGCATCGGCGAGGAGCCGGGTCAGGAAGCGCTGGCGGAACGCCTCGGCGCTGGCACCGCCGTCGAGGTCACGCCCGACGAAGGAGGCGCCGCTGCGGGACGCATCGTCCTCGCGCCAGAGGGCGAGAAACTTCGCCCGGAAGCCGTCCCAGATCGCCTCGGCGGTATCGAGGAGCCAACCGCGGAACGGCGCGGGATCCGCGCCCGCGGCGCGCTGGTGGTGGTCCTGGGCGAGGAAGGCGAGCCAGAGATTGGCGAGGATGGCGCCCACGTCGAACCCCATCGGTCCATAGAAGGCGAACTCGGGGTCGATGACGCAGGTCTCGCGTTCGTTCGCCATGATCGAGCCGGTGTGGAGGTCGCCGTGCAGGAGGGCCTCGGCGCCGTTCATGAACAGCCACTTCATCTCGGCGACGGCGGCCCGGAGCGCCGGGTCGCGCTGGATCGTGTCGATCGCCGCCTGCCGGAGGCCAGGGGGATAGGCATTCGACGCGCTGTCGTCAAAGGGGTGGGTGAAGACGAAATCCT
>CAXNGA010000311.1:0-3259 GCA_964201375.1 Kaistiaceae bacterium | reverse complement strand
CGCCTCGGGGCCTGAAGTGCTTGGCCGCGGCTTTGCCGCCGCCATCGACCGCGTGGCGCCGCTCGGCGGCCGTATCGTGATGCTCTCGGGAATGCCCGGGGGTGTCGCGTTCGAACTCACCCTGCCGCTTCCGGCGGCCGCGTTCCAGGCGGGCGCCCATGGGGCCTCCGGCCCGGAATGATGACGATGCCGCATTTCCTCGTCGTCGATGATTCCAGCGTTATCCGGAAAGTCGTTCGACGCATTTGCGAGGACCTCGACTTCATCGTCACCGAGGCCGAGGACGGCGAGACGGCCCTCACGCTCTGCCGCGCAGCGATGCCCGACGGCGTCATGGTCGATGCGACGATGCCGGTCATGGACGGCATCGAATTCGTCAAGGCGCTCCGTCGCCTCGATGGGGGCACACGACCGAAGGTGCTGTACTGCATGACCGAGTTCAATCCGGTGATCGTCGGCCGGGCGGTGCGGGCCGGCGCCGACGACCATGTGCTGAAGCCGTTCGACAGGAGCGTGATCGAGGCCAAGCTCCAGGAAGTGGGCCTCCTGTGAGGCGCTGGCTCGAGGCCGTGGCGCTCCGGCGCGCGCTTCGTGCGCCGGCCGGACCGGTTACGGATCCGCTCCGCGTCATGGTGGTCGACCCCGAGGTCCATAGCGCGCTCGCGCTTGGGCGTGCGATCGATCTCGACCGCGACATGGCCGTCGTCGGCAATTGCCGCGATCTCCGCGGCGCCGCCGCCGACGCCGCACGCTGTGCGCCAGACCTCGTGGCGGTCCGGCTCTCGGTCGAGGATTCCCGCTGTCGCGACCTCCTTGCGGCCCTTGCCGCCGCGCCCGCAAAGCCCTGCGTGGTGGTCCTCGGCCCCGCCGGCGAGCCCGCGAGCGCGACCGCCGACGCGGCGCGCATGCTGATCCGCATCCAGGCCGTCGCGAGCGCTGCGGTTGATCGCGGCGCGGTCGCGTCGCCGGTGGTAGTCACGGGAGATCGCGGGCTGCCGGTGCCGGTGAACCGCCTGCATTAGGGGGGCCGACTGAGGCGACTCAATCAACCGCTCATCCCAGCAAAAGCTGGGATGAGAGTGCGGCCTTCCGGCCTCCGCCGACCTCGTGATCGGACCGCCCGGTCATACAAGCTGCCACGCCAGATCGTTCCAGTCCGGATTGCCGGCCTCGATCAACTCGATCTTCCAGGCACGTTTCCACGCCTTGATCTGTCGTTCCCGCGTGAAGGGGAGCGCCGACGGGCCGGCACCGATCTGCCCAGTTCGGCCCACCAGAAAGACAAAAGCCCCGCCAGAGCGGAGCCAGTGTCTTGCAGCGTGGCCGGGGCTACGCGCTGGCGCGAAGCGGCTCCGCGTCGTCGGGCTCGCGCAGGACGTAGCCGCGACCCCAGACGGTCTCGATGTAGTTCTGGCCGCCGGTGGCCGCTGCGAGCTTCTTGCGGAGCTTGCAGATGAAGACGTCGATGATCTTGAGTTCGGGCTCGTCCATGCCGCCATAGAGATGGTTGAGGAACATCTCCTTGGTCAGGGTCGTGCCCTTGCGGAGGCTGAGGAGCTCCAGCATCTGGTACTCCTTGCCCGTCAGGTGGACGCGCTGGGCGTTCACCTCGACCGTCTTGGTGTCGAGGTTCACGGTCAGCTCGCCGGTCGAGATCACCGACTGGGCGTGGCCCTTCGAGCGGCGGACGATGGCGTGGATGCGGGCGACGAGCTCGTCCTTGTGGAACGGCTTGGTCATGTAGTCGTCGGCGCCGAAGCCGAGGCCGCGTACCTTGTCCTCGATGCCCGCAAGGCCCGAGAGGATGAGGATCGGCGTCTTGACCTTCGAGACGCGGAGCGTCCGCAGAACCTCGTAACCCGACATATCGGGGAGGTTCAGGTCCAGAAGGATGATGTCGTAATCGTAGAGCTTGCCGAGATCGACCCCCTCTTCGCCGAGGTCGGTCGTGTAGACGTTGAAGTCCTCGGACTTCAGCATCAGCTCGATGCTCTGCGCGGTAGCGCTGTCATCCTCGATCAGCAGAACTCGCATACCCATCCCCTGGCTGCCGGCCTCGAGCCGCACCGTGCCTCTGGTGCCCTCGAGGGAACGGTTAACCTCGATTCGATACGCTACCGAAGCTTGGTTAACACTTCCTGATTCACGGGCCAATTCGCGTGGAAATCTTGTTAGAGACTCAGCCCACGCATTTGAAAAGACCAGCGGAATCCTCGTCCGGATTGCTTCAATATCTTGGTCAGGGTCCTCGCCTAACCGATTCACGCGACTCGCCGTTTCGGCCTCAGTCGAGCGATCCGGTTTACCCGGCCTTAAGCCCTTAACCCGCATGATTAACGCGAGACGTAAACGAAGAGTTACCGGGCCGTCCGTTCGTGATGATCCCGGTAAGGATACGCAGAAAGTTAGAGTTGGCCCAAGGCCTTCGCGGGAGGTCGCGGCTCCCGGCCGGAGGCCAGGGGCATCGACGCTGCCGATGGGCAGGGGAGCAGTTCCGATGAAATCACGTGATAGCGTGGTCAGGCTGAAGCGGTTCCAGGTCGAGGAGAAGCGCCGCCAAGTGGCGCAGATCGACGGCATGGTCGCCGAATTCGGCCGCATGTCGACCGAACTGGACAACCAGATCCGCGCCGAGGAGGAACGGACCGGCATCCACGACGTCGCCCATTTCGCCTACTCGACCTTCGCCAAGGCGGCGATGCAGCGACGCGACAATCTCCGCGCCTCGGCCGACGAACTGCGGGCCCAGCGCGACGTGGCCCATGCCGGGCTCGCAGTGGCCGAGGAAGAACTCCAGAAGCTCGAGGCGATCGCCGAACGCGATCATGAGCGCGACCGCATCGACGAGGACCCGGCCATGCCGGGCGCGACCGGCGGTCGCAGGGCGGCCGGCTGAGCCTGTCGCGCGGGCGCTCACGTCCCGCCCATCCCATATGAGCCGAGGCGGGTGGCCCGTCGCGCGTGACCGCGCGGCGGTCTGCTGCTGCGTGCTCCGTGGCGCGCGGGGCATGCCTTTCGTGAGCAGGAAAGCCGCTCCTCGCGAAATGGTTTCGAGCCTGTGGATTTCGTCGGCGCAATCCTAAGATGGGCACGTGATTCTGCGCCCGGATTAGCACTCCCGAAAGAGTTCGCGCCCTATCCCGGACCTATCGCATGGCGGGGCTGCGAAAAGGCGGTTTCCTGCCGCAGCGAGGAAGAATTCAAGATGGCGAAGACCGTCCTTGTCGTGGAGGACAACGAGCTCAACATGAAGCTCTTC
>CAXNGA010000310.1:0-3274 GCA_964201375.1 Kaistiaceae bacterium | reverse complement strand
GAACAGCGGCGGCGAGGCGCCGGCAGCGAGCGTGCCGGAGGCAACCAGCGCGGCGACTGCAGCACTGTACGCTGCAGTATCGGCGGCGCGCTGCGCCTCGAGCGGGAAGGCGACGCGGTCGGGGATCGTGTAGGCCGGGCAGGGCCGGGTCGGCTCGAACCTCTCACCGCCGGAAACGGCATCGAAGACGTAGCGGAAGTCGCAGACCTCGACCTCCGGCACCACCCGCGTCACCTCGAAATGGTCGTAGCCTTCCTTCAGCATCTGCCAGAAGGCGAAGTGGGCATTGGTGCTGTGCCGCGCCATGTTCTGCGGTGTCATCCGGAACGGGAAGGCGTGGATCTGGAACTGGCGCTGGCCGCCGGCGAACGCCTCGCGCACGACCGCGTAGATTTCCTCCACGTTCTCGTCCGTCATCGAATAGCAGCCGGCCGAAGAGCAGGCGCCGTGCACCATCAGGTTCGATCCGGTCCGGCCGAGCGAGCGGTCGAACGTGTTCGGGTAGCCGATGTTGAACGAGAGGTGATAGCTCGAATTCGGGTTCAGCTGCGCCGGGCCGACGCTGTAGAAACCCTCCGGCGCCTGGCGGTCGCCCTCCGCAATCTTCGGCCCGAGCTCACCGGACCAGGCGCAGATCGCGTAGGTCTTCAGCAGTCCGTACGTGCCGTCGGTGCGGCGCTTCCAGATCTCGAACTCCGACTCCTCCTTGAAGACGCGGATGTAGATCGGCGCGACCGGCGTGGTGCCGATCACTTCCATCTGGTCGAGGAGCGCCGTGGTGATCGGCGCTAGATAGGCCGGAACGTCGGTCGTCTGACAGCTCGAAAGGAGCGCTGCGGCAGCTACCGGGACCACTACGCGGCGTAACGAATGCCAGAAAGCCATTGTGTCCTTGCAGGTCAGGCGCGAGGACACGCGGAGCCCGGCGCCGATGGCGGCCCATTAACCCCGACGAAAATTGACGAGCCGTTAACCGTGACCGGCCGCGCGGCACCCCATGTTGAACTTCAACGCGCCTAGAGCGTCTTGCCGATGGCGAGGAATTTTGCCCGACGGTGCTGCAGCACCTCGTCGCGCGACATGCCCTCGAACTCCGCGAGAGCGCTCGCGATGGCGTCGCCCGCCGCGTGGATGGCGTCCTGTGGCGCGCGGTGCGCTCCGCCGAGCGGCTCGCGGATGATCTCGTCGATGATGCCGAAGCGGAGGAGATCCTGCGCCGTGATCTTCATGCTCGACGCCGTGTCCTGCGCGCGTGTCGCATCGCGGTACAGGATCGACGCCGCGCCCTCGGGCGACACGACCGTGTAGATCGAGTGCTCCAGCATCATCACGCGGTTCGCGACCGCAATGGCGACGGCGCCGCCCGAGCCACCCTCGCCAACGACGACCGCGATGTTGGGCACCGTGAGCGCAAGGCTCGCGTCCGTCGACCGGGCGATCGCCTCGGACTGGCCGCGTTCCTCCGCATCGATGCCCGGATAGGCGCCGGCGGTATCGACCAGCGCGATCACCGGCAGACCGAAGCGGTCGGCGAGTTCCATGATCCGGACAGCCTTCCGGTAGCCTTCCGGCCGCGGCATGCCGAAATTGTGCTTCAGCCGCGACTCGGTGTCGTTGCCCTTCTCCTGGCCGAGGATCGCGACTGGCCGGCCGCGGAAGCGGCCGAGGCCGGCAACCATGGCCTGGTCCTCGCTGAACTTCCGGTCCCCGGCGAGCGGCGTGAATTCGGTGATGAGGCCCTTCACGTAGTCGACGACATGCGGGCGGTCGGGATGGCGGGCGACCTGCGTCTTCTGCCACGGGGTCAGCTTCGCATAGAGCTCCGTCAGGGCCTGCGTGGCCCGCGCCTCCATGCGGCCGATCTCTTCCTCGACGGTGATGGCGCCGCCTGCCGTGCCAAGGGAGCGAAGCTCCTGGACCTTGCCCTGAAGGTCGGCAACCGGCTTCTCGAAGTCGAGATATGTCCTCATCAAAACCCTTGTGGCCGAACGGTTTCGACCGCGTTCCGCAGCGCGCCGGGGACACTCGCCGCAGACGATTGCGAAGTCAAGGAAGCGTGAGCGCCACTCCGCCGCGGCGTGTTATCGGCCGCGCCGGGTTGCCGGCGACGGTGGCGCCTTCAGGCACGTTCCGCGTCACGACACTGCCGGCGCCGATGATCGCATCGTCGCCGACCGTGATCCCGGGGACGACGATCGCCCCGCCGCCGATCCACACGTTCCGGCCGATCGTGATCGGCATCGCCGATTCGAGGCCGCTCCGCCGGATCTCCGGGTCGCGGGGATGGTCGGGCGTGTAGATCTGGACGTTCGGGCCGAACTTGGTGTCGTCGCCGATCGTGACGGCGTTGATGTCGAGGATGGTGCAGCCGAAATTCATGAACACCCGCTCGCCCAGACGGATGTTGTAGCCGAGGTCGCAATGGAAGGGCGGGCAGATGCTCACCCCCTCGCCGACCGCGCCGAAATGCTCGCGGAGAAGCGCCAGCCGCTCGGCCTTCGGACTTGCGAGCATCGCGTTGTACCGCGCGAGCCACGCCCGGTTCCGCGCGAGATCCGCCTCGATCTCGGGAGCGGCGCCCCGGTAGAGTTCGCCCGCCAGCATCTTCGCCTTCTCGCTGCGCATCCTCAGCCTTTCGCCAGCGGGTGGTGCTCGGTCACGAGGCGGCGCAGCCGCTCCTCGAGGACGTGGGTGTAGATCTGCGTGGTCGAAATGTCGGCATGGCCGAGAAGCTGCTGCACGGAACGGAGGTCCGCCCCGTTCTGCAGGAGGTGGCTCGCGAAGGCATGGCGCAGGACGTGCGGCGACACCTTTGCGGCCGCAATGCCGGCAAGCGCCGCCAGGGACTTCAGGTCCCGCGCAAACACCTGCCGGGCGAGATGTCCTTCGGCGCCATCGGCAGGAAACAGGAAGGGCGAAGGACCGCCGCCGGCCTTCTTCGCAGCCGCCCTGTAAGCGCCGACGGCGTCCATCGCGGCATGGGTCAGCGGCACCATCCGCTCCTTCTTGCCCTTGCCGCGCACCGTCATCGTGCGGCGGCCGTCGGTGATGGCCTTTGCCGGCAGGCCGACGAGTTCCGAAACGCGAAGACCGGTCGCATAGAGGAGTTCGAGGAGCGCTGCGAGGCGAAGGGCGGCGAGTCGCCGTGCCGGGTTCGCCGCGGCCTCGACTTCGCTCCGCGCCGTGCCGAGGAGCCGGTCGACATCCGTCTCGCTCAGGATCTTCGGCAGTGCCCGGCCCTGGCGCGGTCCCTCCATGGTGCCGGTCGGATCAT
>CAXNGA010000309.1:0-3276 GCA_964201375.1 Kaistiaceae bacterium | reverse complement strand
TGGCGATGCCGACCGAGACCGTCTACGGCCTCGCCGCCGATGCCACCAGTCCGCGCGCCGTCGCCGGGATTTTCGAGGCCAAGGGCCGGCCGCGCTTCAATCCGCTGATCGTCCACGTCCCGGATCTGGCTTCGGCGCGCCTTCATGTGCGGCTGGGCCCGGCCGGTGAAGGGCTCGCCGGGGCGTTCTGGCCGGGTCCGCTGACGCTGGTAGCCCCTGCCATCCCGGCGCCGCCGGTGAACGACGCCAGGCACGATCACAACTGCGACACTCCATCGCCCGGCGCGTCCGGAATCGCCGACCTCGTCCGGGCGGGCCTCCCGACACTCGCCATCCGCGTCCCGCGCCACCCGGTGGCGGAGGCGCTGCTGCGTGCGTTCGGCCGCCCGCTCGCCGCGCCGTCGGCAAACCGCTCCGGCCATGTCAGCGCCACCACCGCCGCCCACGTCACGGCCGACCTCGGCGACCGCGTGGCGGTCATCCTCGACGCCGGACCAGCGCCGATGGGCGTCGAATCCACCATCGTCGACGTCTCGGGAGAGGGGCCGGTGCTGCTGCGCCCCGGTGCCGTGCCGCGCGAGGCGATCGAGGCCGTACTCGGCCGAGCCCTCGCTACGCCGCGTTCGGCCGGCGTGCTGGCGCCCGGCATGCTGGCGAGCCACTACGCCCCCGAAGTGCCCATCCGCCTCGACGCGGCTTCGGTCCGATCAGGCGAATCGCTGCTCGCCTTCGGCCCGGCATTGCCGCCGGGTGCGGAACACGCGATGGCGGTCGTGAACCTCAGCCGATCCGGCGATCTCCGCGAAGCCGCGGCAAATCTCTTCGCTGCCCTCCGCACGCTGGAGACGCTCGGCGCCCCGATTGCCGCCATGCCCATCCCGGCGAGCGGCCTCGGCGAAGCGATCACCGACCGTCTCCGCAGGGCCGCCGCGCCGCGGTAGGGCTCGTAACCGCCGGCGACGCATTCGTGCTGCGACGCCGGCCGTACTCGGCGGGATGTCGGGAGGAGGCAGGGGTGCCCGAGCCGTCAGGTCTCGACCGGCCGGCCCTTCACGCCCACGCGTCCGTCCTGGCGCCACTTCAGCATCAGCGCCTCCAGTTCCGGGTCCATCGGGTCCGGCAGCACCACCCGGAGCTGGACGAGGAGGTCGCCACGCTGTCCGCCGGAGCCGGGAAGGCCCTTGCCCTTGAGGCGCAGGCTGCGGCCGCCGTCGGTCTTCGGCGGCACGGTCATCGTCACGGAGCCATCGAGCGTCGGCACCTTCACCTTGGCGCCGAGGATCGCCTCGTCGAGGGAGATCGGCACGTCCGTGCGGAGGGTCTCGCCCTCGGCGCGGAAGTTTGGGTGCGGAACGAAATCGACCGTGACCAGAGCATCGCCGGCCGGCCCGCCGGGCATCGTCGACTGGCCCTGGCCGCGGAGGCGGATGACCTGTCCATTCCGCACCGCGGGCGGCACGCCGAACTCGACGGTCTTGCCGGTGGGGAGTTCGACCCGGATCTTCTCGCCGCGCGCGATCTGTTCCAGCGTCACAGCGGCGCTCGCCGTCACGTCGGCGCCCGGCGGACCCGCTTCGGCGCGACCGCCGCCGCGGGCGCCGCCGCGCTGACCGAAGCCGCGCCCGAGGATTTCGCTGAAGATGTCGTCCGAGCCGAAGCCGCCGCCGAAGCCCGACGACTGGCCGCCGCCGCCGCCCGGCCCGCCGGTCGACCAGCGGAACGTCGATGAGCCCGGCCCGCCCTGGGCGCCCGCGCCAAAGCCCTCGAAGCCCTGGAAGCGGGGCTTGCCGTCGGGGCCGATCAGCCCCTTGTCGAACTCGCCGCGCTTCTTCTCCTCGCCGAGGATCTCGTAGGCGCTGTTGATCTCGGCGAAGGTCTCCTTCGCCCTGGGGTCCTTGCTCTGGTCGGGATGGTGCTTCTTCGCGAGGCGCCGGAACGCCTTCTTGATGTCGGCGGCCGATGCACCCCGCGCGACACCCAGCACTTCGTATGGATCACGCATTCCTTCACCTTGGAACGCCGGCCGTGTAAAGGAAAGGCTGGCGCGGTGTTTCAATATGGTGCGCGCCGCCCGCCGTTCCAGAGATTCCGCTGTCTTCGAGTTGCAGAATTGCCACGCTAGGGGATGACCTCCGGTCACCCGCGGACCGCTGCCGAGGCCACACGATGACCACCGATTTCACTCTCGCCAGGGACCCGTTCCCGCTCTTCGACCAGTGGCTGGCCGAGGCGGCGAAGACGGAACCCAACGACCCCAACGCAATGGCCCTCGCCACCTGTGACGAGAACGGCATCCCGGACGTCCGCATCGTTCTCCTCAAGGGGCACGGCCCCGACGGCTTCGTCTTCTTCAGCAACCGCGAGAGCGCAAAAGGCCGTGAACTGGCCCACAACCCGCGCGCTGCGCTGGCGTTCCACTGGAAGAGCCTCGGCCGCCAGGTCCGCATCCGCGGCCTTGCCACCGAGGTGACGGCAGCCGACGCCGACGCCTATTTCCAGTCCCGCGACCGTGGCAGCCGCATCGGCGCCTGGGCGAGCCAGCAGTCCCGCCCGCTGGAGTCGCGCTTTGCGCTCGAAAAGGCCGTGGCACGGGAGACGGCGCGCTTCGGCATGGGCGAAGTCCCGCGCCCGCCCTTCTGGACAGGCTGGCGCGTCGTGCCGCGCTCGATCGAGTTCTGGCACGACCAGCCGAAACGCCTGCACGACCGGCTCGCTTTCACGCGGGTTTTGGGTGGACCTTGGACGAAGGCGCGGCTCTACCCATAGACTCCGACGGATTAGGGGTTTTCGTACGATGATCCGTCTGGTCGCTGCAGTGCTCGTCGTCGTCGCCGCCGTCGCCACCCCGGCCACAGCAGCCGGCGGGCAGGGCGGCTTGGCCGGCCTCCGGCTTGTCTACGACATCGGCCGCGACACCTTTGCCGACGACCGCCTCGTGGCGCCCGTCGAAGCGTTGGGCGGCGCGCTCGCCGGGGGCGGCCTCGATCCGGGCATGTCGGTCGGGTCCCTCCGCTTCGACCACGCCGACGCCGGCTTCGACTTCCGCACGCGGGAACTCCTCCTCCTCTCGATCGAGGCAATCGGCCGCCGCCTCGCCGGAATGGACATCGAGGCCGTCCTGCGGACGCAGGGCGATGACCGCCTCGTCCTCACGCTGGCCGGCCCGGACGCCGCGGAAGCGCAGGCAGTTCTTGCCCATGGCGACGACTTCCTCGGTCTCCACCTCGTCGCGGCGACGATCGCAGCAGGCTCGCCCGACCCGATTCCGGCCGGCCT
>CAXNGA010000308.1:0-3285 GCA_964201375.1 Kaistiaceae bacterium | reverse complement strand
CTCGCTCCCTGGCCTGTCGGCGACCCGAAGCCGCTACAGCCGCTTCGCGCGGGCGCTCGGCAGGACGATGCCGAAGGGCCTCTATCCGCGCTCGCTCATCATCATCATCACGCCGATGGTGCTGCTCCAGGCTGTGGTCGCATTCGTCTTCATGGAGCGTCACTATCTCAGCGTGACGAGCCTCCTGTCGGCCGCAACGACGCGGGACATCGCGACGGTTGTCGATCTCCTGCGGGCGGACACCAGCGCTGCAGGAACGGCCGCCACCATCGCGATTGCCCGGGAGCGCCTGCAACTCAACGTCAGCGTCCTCCCGCCGGAACCGCTGCCACCGGTCGGCTCACGCCCGTTCTTCTCGCTGCTGGACGAAACGCTGAGCCGGCAGATCACCGAGCAGATCGGCCTTCCGTTCTGGATCGACACGGTCGGTGCCTCCAACCTCGTCGAGATCCGGATCGAACTTCCCGAGCGCCTGATCCGCATCTTCGCCCAGCGCGGCCAGACCTACGCCTCGAACTCGGAGATCTTCATCTTCTGGATGGTCGGGACGAGCCTCTTCCTCATCGCCATCGCCGTGCTGTTCCTGCGCAACCAGATCGTCCCCATCCAGCGCCTCGCGGATGCTGCCGAAAGTTTTGGCAAGGGCCGCCCGGCGCCGGATTTCCGCCCCCGAGGCGCGCGCGAGGTGCGGCGTGCCTCCGCCGCCTTCATGGAGATGCGCGGCCGCATCGTGCGGCAGATCGAGCAGCGGACGACGATGCTTGCCGGCGTATCGCACGACCTCCGCACGATCCTCACCCGCTTCCGCCTGCAACTCGAACTGCTCGGCAGCACGGCCGATTCCGAGGAGTTGCGCCAGGACATCGACGACATGCACCGCATGCTCGAGGAGTACCTCGCCTTTGCGAGCGGGGACGGCAGCGAGCAGCCCGTGCCGACCGCCGTCCCTGCCCTCCTCCAGCGCGTGGTCGAGCAGTTCGGCGCCGGCCAGCAGGTGACGCTCGCCGTGGCTGGTTCCCCGAAGGTGATGCTGCGCCCCCTCGCCTTCCGGCGCTGCATCGGCAACCTCGTCGCCAATGCCGTCCGCCACGCGCACAAGGTCACCGTCACCGCGACGCATGCCGGCGGTTCGCTCACCGTGCTGGTCGACGACGATGGCCCGGGCATTCCCGAAGCCGAGCGCGAGGCAGTGTTCCGCCCGTTCCATCGGCTCGATACCGCGCGGAACCTCGAATACAGCGGCACCGGCCTCGGCCTTGCGATCGCCCGGGACATCGCCCGCGCCCATGGCGGCGACATCACGATGAGCGAGAGCCCGCTCGGGGGCCTGCGGGCCACGGTAAGGGTGCCGGGGTAGTGTCTTCCGGAGATCCCGCTTCCCCGGCAATCCGCCTGCCGCCCACATGCCGGTGGCGACTCGAACGCCCTACGCTGGAACAGCACCGGCAGCACGACACTTCCGCGTGCTGCATCGACTGGGCCAGGGGAGGCTCGGCGATCGAAGCGCCTCTCTGCCTCGAAATGGATCTTGCGGACGAGGTCTACCGCTTCTCGTGGCTCAGCAGCTTCGACGGTGACCTCATGGTCAAGGTCACCCGGACCGCTGCCGGTTGCACCGCTCAGGTCGAGCGGCAATGGTTCGTCCCGCCCTACGCCACGGAGCGCACGCTAAGCCCGTCGGAATGGCTTCATATCGAAGCGGCCATCTCCGTTGCAGCCTTCTGGTCGCTCCCGGGCGACGCCAGCATGATCGGCTTTGACGGGGCAGACTGGAGCTTCGAGGGCAGAAAGGCGGACGTGTTCCATTCGGTAAGGCGGTGGAGCCCGACAGACCCGGCCCTGACGGCACTCGGGAAAGTGTTTGCCGAGTACGCTGGCTTCCCGGACCTGAATCTCTACTGAGCCTTCTGCTCGGCCAGGTCCTCGGCCCGACGCTTTCCCGCCAGCACCGCCCGCCGCATCAGCGACGGGAGGCCGTCCTCGCCCATCAGCACGGCGAGCGCTGCTGCGGTCGTGCCGCCCGGCGACGTCACGTTCTTCCGCAGCACCGCGGGATCCTCGCCCGACTGTGCGAGGAGCGCTCCCGAGCCTGCCACAGTGGCGTCGGCAAGGCGCCGCGACATTGCCGGATCGAGCCCGGCGGCCACCCCCGCCTCGGCCATCACCTCCGCCAGGAGGAACACGTAGGCCGGCCCCGACCCCGACACGGCGGTCACGGCGTCGATCAGCCTCTCGTCGTCTACCCACTCGACGGTGCCCGCCGCCTGCAGGAGCGCGGTCGCCATCTGCCGTACATCGAGGTCGGACGGGTCGGAAGCCACCGCGACCGTGACGCCCTTGCCGATCTGTGCCGGCGTGTTCGGCATCGTCCGGACAATGCGCGCCCCGCCGGTGCCGGCGCGCAACTGCGCGATGGTCGTGCCGGCGGCGATCGACAGCACGATCGTGCGGTCATCGACGACGGCGGCGAGTGCGGGCAACACCGTGCCCATCATCTGCGGCTTGACCGCAACCACCAGGACGCCCGCCTTGAGCTGCGGGAGGTCGCCGCCATGCTCGATGCCGGCGCGCGTCAGCATTGCCGCCGAATCCGGCGGCGGCGCCGGATCGACCACCCGGACGGCCTTCGGCGGGAGCCCGCCGGCGAGCCAGCCCGACAGGAGCGCGCCGCCCATCTTGCCCGCCCCGGCGAGAACGACGGGACGGTTCGGCGTGAAGAGGTCGGCAAGGCTCATCGTGGTTCCCCTGTGCGAGCGCATCGTGTGCGCCGTGGCCGTCGGCGGAAGGCTCCAGCGCAGACTGCGTCAGATACCATGACCCGCACCGCTTTCCGCTTGAGCGCGCTCGCGCGCCGCGGAATATGGGGCGCAAACCTTCGGGAGAACGACAGCATGCGCTTACTCGGCACGCCCACTTCGCCATACGTCCGCAAGGTCCGGATGGTCATCCACGAACTCGGCCTTGCGGACCGGATCCCGTTCGAGCCGATCTCGATTGCCGAGAATCCGGACCTTTCGGCGAACCCGTTGCGGAAGGTGCCGACACTCCTCCTCGACGATGGCACCGCGATCTTCGATTCGCCCGTGATCATGGAGTGGCTCGACGCAGAACTCGGTGGTGGACGGCTACTCGCCGGAGGCGGCCCGGCCCGGTGGACCGCTCTCGTCGCCAATGCGATGGCCGATGGCATCCTCGAATCCGGCGGCCTCGTACGCACCGAGCTGCTCAAGCCTGAAGGCGAGCGCGTCTCATCGGTGATCCGTCGCCAGTCGGGAAAGATCGAGG
>CAXNGA010000307.1:0-3286 GCA_964201375.1 Kaistiaceae bacterium | reverse complement strand
GGCATCGTTTCGGGCCTCGGCCGGACGCTGGCGGGGGGCGACGAGACGCAGGTGTTCATCCAGACGGATGCCGCCATCAATCCGGGCAATTCGGGCGGCGCCCTGATCGACGTGTTCGGCAACCTCATCGGCATCAACACGGCGATCTTCTCGCGCGGTGGCGGGTCGGACGGGATCGGCTTTGCCATTCCCTCCAACGTGGTCCGCATCATTCTTGACGCGGCGCTCAATGGCGGCAACGTCAAGCGGCCATGGATCGGCGCCGGCTTCGGCTCGCTGAACTTCGAGACGGCGGGGGAACTCGGCCTTGCGCAGCTCAACGGTGCCCGCGTCACCTTCGTGCTCGACGACGGCCCGGCGGCCGCAGCGGGCCTGGCGGTCGACGACGTGGTGGTGACCTTCGACGGGACCGCGATCGATCATCCGACCGGGCTCGTCTACCGGCTCCTCATCTCCGGCATCGGGCATGAGGGAAAGCTCGGCGTCATCCGCGCGGGAGAACTGATCGAGCTCACCATCACGGCCGTCGAAGCGCTGGAGACCATCCCGCGCGACGAAGCCGTAATCGGCGGCCGCACGCCGTTCACGGGAGCGCGGGTGGCGAACCTGTCCCCCGCGGTGGCACAGGAGCTCGGCTATGCCGGCATCCCAAGGGGGGTGATCGTCCTGAGCGTTGCACCGAGTTCGTTCGCGTCGTCCTCGGGGCTCGACCGCGGCGACGTGATCGTCGCCCTCAATGGAACTGCGATCGAGACGACGGCGCAACTGACCCAGCTGTTCGCGGCGGGAGCCAATGAGTGGCAGACCGAGATCATCCGCAGCGGCCGCACGCTCCGCTCGACCCTTTCGATCGGCCGCTGATTTGCCAACGCTGTTCGATGATGCCGGAGCCGCAGCCACCGCCACCGCGCCCCGGCCGCTCGCCGACCGGCTGCGGCCGACGTCGCTCGCCGAGGTGGTCGGGCAGGGCCATCTGGTCGGACCGGACGGCGCGCTGACGCGCATCCTCGAATCCCGCACGCTCGGCTCGCTGATCCTGTGGGGGCCGCCCGGCACCGGCAAGACGACGGTGGCGCGCCTCCTCGCTACCGCCACCAGCCTCCACTTCGAGCAGTTTTCGGCCGTGTTCTCCGGCGTTGCCGACCTCAAGAAGGCGTTCGCGGCGGCCCAGCTGCGCCGCGCACAGGGGCAGGGAACGCTGCTGTTCGTCGATGAGATCCACCGCTTCAACCGCGCCCAGCAGGATTCCTTCCTGCCGGTGATGGAGGACGGCACGATCTCGCTCGTGGGCGCCACGACCGAGAACCCGTCGTTCGAACTCAACGCCGCTCTCCTGTCGCGCGCCCGGGTGCTGACGTTCCGGCCGCTCGACGAAGAGGCGCTGGCCGAACTTCTCGCCCGCGCCGAGCGCATCATGGAGAAGCCGCTGCCGCTGACCGAGGAAGCGCGTGGCCTCCTCGTCCGCCTCGCGGACCGCGACGGCCGTGCAGTCCTGACGCTCGCCGAGGAGGTCTGGCGCGCGGCCCGTCCCGACGAGGTGCTCGACGCGCCGAAGCTCCTCGAGGTCGTGCAGCGCCGGGCGCCGATCTACGACAAGGGCCAGGACGGCCACTACAATCTCATCTCGGCGCTGCACAAATCCGTGCGCGGCTCGGACCCGGACGCGGCGCTCTACTACCTCGCCCGGATGTTCGTCGCTGGCGAGAACCCGCTCTATCTCGGCCGCAGGCTGGTCCGGATGGCGGTGGAGGACATCGGCCTTGCCGATCCGCAGGCGCTCGTGATCGCCAATGCCGCGAAGGACGCTTTCGACTTCCTCGGCAGCCCGGAGGGGGAACTCGCGCTGGCGCAGGCGTGCGTGTACCTGGCGACCGCACCCAAATCGAATGCCGTCTACAAGGCCTTCGGCGCCGCCCAGGCGAGCGCCCGCGAGCACGGCTCGCTGCTGCCGCCAAAGCACATCCTGAACGCCCCCACGCGCTTCATGAAGGGCGAAGGCTACGGTCGCGGCTACGACTACGACCACGACGCGCCCGATGCCTTCTCGGGGCAGGACTATTTTCCGACCGAGATGGGGCGCCAGACCTATTACAATCCGCCCGAGCGCGGTTTCGAGCGGGAGATCCGGAAGCGGCTCGACTACTGGGCGAAGCTGCGCCGGGAGCGGGGAGGGTAGGTGCGCCGACGTGCCACGCGCTTCAAGCAAAGGTGACGCGGCGTTCCCCGGCGCGTTCCGCTAAGCCGGTGGCGCACGGCGCGGGGGAAAACATCGTGCGGGTAGGTCACTGACATGGAAGTCACCTTCGGCGGAACGTTCATCGCCGGCCTCCTGTCGTTCGTGTCGCCGTGCGTGCTGCCGCTGGTCGTGCCCTATCTCTGCTTCATCGCTGGCGTGACGCTCGACGATCTGACGGACGAACTGTCCTCGCGCGAGACCCGCCTTCGGGTCTTCCGCGCCTCGATTGCGTTCGTGCTCGGCTTCTCGACGGTGTTCGTCCTTCTCGGCGCGGGCATCGGCCTCTTCGGCCGCTCGGTGCGCCAGATCGAGCCGGTGTTCACGATCTTCGGGACGCAGTTCGGGCTGTTCACGCTCCTCGCCGGGCTCGCCATCATCGTGATGGGCCTTCATTTCCTCGGTGTGTTCCGGATCGGCTTCCTGGACCGCGAGGCGCGCTTCCAGGTCCGCCAGAAGCCGTCGGGACCGCTCGGCTCGTACATCATCGGCATCGCGTTCGCCTTCGGCTGGACGCCGTGCATCGGCCCGGTGCTCGGCGCGGTGCTCGGCATCGCCGGCAGCGGCGACAGCGCGGGCTATGGCGCGTTCCTCCTGTTCATCTACTCCATGGGCCTCGGCGTGCCGTTCCTGGTCGCGGCGCTGTTCGCGGGACCGTTCCTCAACTGGATGAAGGGCATCCGCCGCCACATGGGGACGATCGAACGGGTGATGGGCGTCCTCCTCGTCGTCACGGGCCTTCTCTTCATCTTCGGCCAGATGACCCAGTTCTCGAACTGGCTCCTCAACACCTTCCCGGGCCTGTCGCAGATCGGGTGATCCGGCAGGGCCTGGGTTTTCCCCTCTCCCCGCATGCGGGGGGAGGTCGGGTGAGGGGCAGCAGCCCATCCGCATGTCCTCTACGCTACCGGTTCATGGCGACGCCCCCTCACCCGCTCGCAGGCACTCGCTGCCTCTCCCCGCACGCGGGGAGAGGGGAAGCCGGTGGCTGGGCCGTACCATTCGCAGCTGGCCCGTCACCCACCTTGAGCCACCGCAACACAAAGTGTCGAG
>CAXNGA010000306.1:0-3288 GCA_964201375.1 Kaistiaceae bacterium | reverse complement strand
GCATTGCGGTCTCGGAGGATCGCCTCGAGACGAAGGCGATCCGATGGGCTCAGCGTGATGGCAATCCCGGGGCGCATGCCCCAGACTCGCATGCCCCAAACCTAACGGGAATCCCTCACGGACTCACCCGTCGGACTTCATCCACTAGGAGCCGATACTTAGTCGGCGGAGGCCCTATGCGGCTTGTCTACAAATTCGGCCAAGGCCGCGGCTTCGGCGCTGAGATGATGGAGATCCTTTGGCTCTCATATCGGTGCCGTTTGCTCAAGATCGATTTCGTCGAGCAGACCGACCCATATCCTCGTGGTGTTTCAATCGATCGCGGATGGCAGGACTACTTCGTCCGCGTCTTCCCGACAACACATCTCGACGGACCTGTAGCGCGCCTAAATCGCCATATGTACAGCCGGCTTGGCCAACGCGGGCTTCGACCGATTGCACGGCGCCTGCTCGATCGTCGCTTGCGATCCAAGAACCTTTACATCTTCGATCACGGCGAGTTGCAGCATCGCGCCGCCGAACGACAGAGGGAGGCCGAAAGCGGAGAAGCTGGACTGCCGACGATCCGCAACCACTCGGAGGGCATCTACCGCTTCCGAGACGAGGTCCTAGCCAACCTCGCCACCACGGAACCAAATACGACGCCCTATATCGCTGTCCACATCAGGCGAGGTGACAAGATTACTGAGGCCGCTTATGCAGACTTGGATCTGTACAAAAGAGCCATCGAGAGGATACCGGACTGGCGGAGCAAGCCATTCTACGTGCTGAGCGACAGCCGCAAAGCCATCGACGACTTTCTGACTTTGATCCGCCCAGTCGAACTCATTGGATCGACACCCGACGCTGGCGCGGGCTATGATCAGAAGAGCTTCAATGCACTTCCGCCTGCCGATAGATATCGTGAGACTCTCCGGATTATCTCCGATCTTGAGATAGCCCGGCATAGCGAGCATTTCGTGGGCACCGCCACGTCGAACGTCTTTTGGCTCATGCGCATCATTCACCGTCGGGGCGGTGCGGCGCTATTGGACGTTCACAAAGCGGGCTAGAGCAGGGTGTGAACGAGGGGGGGGCGCGCTCGGCTTTGGCGGAATTCTCTCTGCATGTGAACGGCGGAGAATTGACCCGTGCGATGCAGTGATGAGCGAACTGTTTAAGCAACGCGCGCGGCGACGTCTGGGCGTCGATTTTGGCTGCTATTCCCGACGAGCGGTCGATGCTAGGCCGCGTTGGCCTCAGCAGTGGCGCGGATCGTACGCATCACTTACCGGAGCCTCACCGCACGCAGAGCGCGCCCGACCTTTCGCCGAGCGCGGCGTTCCGCCCACGATCCCTTCGGCGTCGCGTTGTGCCGGGTGTTCCACGCCGCCGTTGCGGCCTCGAGGTCGCCCGCCGCGCCGATCGCCCGGCAGAACAGCGGAAACGCCTCGACCGCGCTTTCGAGGTGCATCGTCATCTGGTGCGGCTTGTCGCGGAGGAAGACCTCGACATTGGCGGTGACGGTGGTGACGAGGTCGCGGCAGATCGCGAGGCGGTCCTCCGGCGACTGCTGCAGGATACCACGGTGGTAGGCGGCCGGCAGCGTTCCGATGCCTTCCTTCCAGCGCGTCGCGTAGCTCACGGCGACCGCTTCCGGATCGCGCAGCAGGTGGACGTAGAAGGCGTCCCGGCCGAAGGCGGCGTCGAGGCGGCCGAGCAGCCAGGAGAGGCGGTTGTCGGCCTCGATGTGGTCCGGGGGATAGGCGAGGCGGGCGGCGCCGACCTTCCGGGACAGCGTCTCGTGACCGGCTGTGTAGTTCGAGAAATGGCGGCAGGCGGCAACGAAGGTCGAGGTGCCGCAGCGGCCGGTACCGAGGACGAAGACGTTCATCCGCTAGGCCCGGCCCCTCAGCCGCCGCAGGGCGCCGAGAACCCCACGACCTGCGGCGACGACCCAATGCTCGAGCCGGCTGCGGTATGATCCGAACCGCGGGAGGAAGCTATAGCCGAACGAAGGTTGCCTCGTTCCGCCGAACTGGATCGTACTTCCGGACACGGGACTCATCTGCCCGGCGAGATTGTGACTGGTGGCCATGAGCCTGCCCCCGGCACGGGTGAGTCGCGCCACGAAGAAGTCCGACGCCTTCCCCTCTGTGCGGCACTGCGCGAGTGCCGCAAGCGCCCGGTCGTATCCGTGCGCGCTGACGATGAGGGCGTGACTGGCGAGGGTCCAGCGGATCGGAACCAGGGTCGTGCGGGCGAAGGGCCGCTCGATGGTGATCCGGTCCTGCCAGGACCAGCGGTAGAGCGTGAGGACGTCCCACGCGGTGTCCCGGACCGCCGGCTCGACCTGTGCCCAGCGCGCGAGGAAGCGGCGCCGGAAGATGATGTCGTCCTCGAAGATCGCAACCGAGCGCCAGCCGGAGTCGCGGGCGAGCCGGACGGCACTCACGAACGCGTCGAGGAGGCTCAGTTCGGCGGGCGACCGGAAACGGGCGGCATCGGGCTCGTCCGGCGAAACCTGCCGGGCCTCCACGACCTGGAACCGCGTCACGCCGACGCGGCGGAGCTCGCGCTCGAACAGCGGGCGGCGATGCGCCGTGGCGAACGGCGCATGAAGCACGCAATAGCCGTCGAACACTTCGCCGAACGCCAAGCAACTCCTCCCGTTGCAGGTCCGTCAGAAACGCCCCCGGACTCACTCCGGGACGAACACTCCTTCGGCCCCGGAGAAGACACGCCGCGAGCCCGCAGGATACGATACCACGCCGTGGTTGCCCCGTCCGCCGAACTTCGACCAGGCCCGACCGCATGCCGCGTCGATCAGTCCGGATACCTCCGGCGGCAGTGTCCCTGCCCCGGTGGCAATGAGGCGCTTCTCGCTCTGCCGGCCCATGCCGTTGTTCTCGAGGCGCATCATGTCGGCCATTGACGTCTGGCGGCTGATCTCCTCCGCCCGCTCGGCGGAGACCGGCGACCCGATGAACGCCGCCATCGCCCTGATGCCATCCGCCGGCGCCGACTTCAGCTCATCGTACTGAATGAGGAGGACCTCGGCGTGACGGTTGGCATCGAGCCAACTCGTCGCGTTCTCGTTCCAGGAGCCGGGCCAGGTGCGCCCGGTCGTCCAGTCACTGGCGAACCGCGTGATCTCTATGTCCGACATTCCCCAGATGACCGGGGCCGGCAACGTGAGAATAGGCCGGTTTGGCTCCGCGGGCGAATCCAACTGTTGGAACGACGGCCTCGGGCGACTGACGCCGCTGATTTCGCCGCGGTTCGCCCCTGCGGGACGGTGGTTTGGCG
>CAXNGA010000305.1:0-3292 GCA_964201375.1 Kaistiaceae bacterium | reverse complement strand
GCCGATGCCGACAGTGCAGTCCTCGTGGAACGCGCCGTGGTTGCGGAACGCGGCGAGGTAGAGCTTCAGCGACTTGGATTCGAGGAGCCAAGCGTTCGGCACGTAGTCGATCACCAGGAGGCCGAAATCGGGCTGGCCGGTCACCGGGCAGAGGGAGGTGAATTCCGGGCAGGTGAAGCGCGCGACGTAACGCACGTCCGCCTGCGGGTTCGGCACCCGGTCGAGGACAGCGCGTTCCGGGCTTTCCGGAATCGTCGAGGGGCGGCCGAGCTGGAGGGCCGGGTCGGTCATGGCCAGTCCTGTTCCCTTGTTGCGGGTACCACCACGGCTTCCCCGCCGGGCGGAACGAGCCGCCGGCCGATGCTGTCCCATCGCCAGCCGTCATGGCCGGTCATATGCGTGCCGGCCCACCAGCGGTCAATTCCATTGATTGCCACGGTGTCCGCTTCGCCGCGCAGCACCGTCCGGCCGAACTTCGTCAGCGCCAGCGGCCGCTCGAGATAGGCCTCGACTGCCTCCGGCTCACCGCCGCAGGGGTAGGGTGCCTCGAGCCCCGCCACGAGCCGCTCCGAGGCGAAGGCAAGATCGTCCAGCACGCGGAAGGCCGACCAGTCGCCCATGAACGCGGCCTCCTCGCTCGCCAGGAGCCGCGAGAAGACGTCGCGCGGCGTCTGCCCGTTCTGCGCGATCACCGAGAGGACGACGCGGGACGAGCGCGACAGGCCGCTGCCGGTCGCCGGCAGCTCCTCGATGAAGCGCCCAATTGCCGGCCGGAGGAATCGGAACGCCGAGGTCGGCGACCGGAGGCGCTGCAGCACGCCCTCGGGCGACGGCGCGATCAGCGCCTCCCACAGCGCAGCGCCCGTGGCGAGCATCGCCGGCCTGAGCTCGACCGCAGCGTCGGCGAAGCGGAGCACCGTCTCCGGCTTCTGCGTGGCGATGAAGTCGTCGGCCTGGACCAGGAACAGGCCTTCCGAGCGCCCCGATCCCTGGAGGTGGTGCAGCACCTGCAGCAACTGGAGCTGGTCGTAGAGGTCGTGCTCGACCCAGATCGCGACCCGGTCGAACAGCCCATGCGCCTCGACGAGGGCATCGCGGGCGAGAAAGTCGGCCCGCGCCTCGGCATAGGGGACGCCGAACCGCTCGCTCAGGAACTTCGCGCGGATGTCGGACAGCGCCGCAAGGCTCGGCGCCGGCACCAGCGGCCCTTCGTGGAGTACGTCCCGCCACGGCACGATGCGACCCCGAAGGCCGGCCGCAGCGAGCACTTCGGCGGCGGAGTCCCCATTGGTGATGATCAGGTCTGTCACGATACTTGTCCGAACGGCATGGCAGGCTTGCGGTTCCGCCCCCTGCCGCCCCTTCCGGACCGGCCTTGCGTCGGTTAGAAGCCGCCGCGACGCTCGCTGCAAGAGGCGCGCTGATCTGAAGGAAGACCGATGACTGCGATCGTCGATATCACCGCGCGAGAAATCCTCGATAGCCGTGGCAACCCGACCGTCGAGGTCGACGTGCTGCTGGAGGACGGCTCCACCGGAAGAGCCGCCGTCCCGTCGGGCGCCTCGACCGGCGCCCACGAGGCGGTCGAACTCCGCGACGGCGACAGGAATCGCTACGGCGGCAAGGGCGTCCTGAGGGCCGTCGAGGCGGTCAACACCGAGATCTACGAGGCCATCGGCGGCATGGAAGCCGAGGAGCAGATCCACATCGACCGCACGATGAAGGAGCTCGACGGCACCCCCAACAAGTCCCGCCTCGGCGCCAATGCCATCCTCGGCGTCTCGCTGGCGGTAGCGAAGGCAGCGGCTGCGGCGAGCGGCCTGCCGCTCTACCGCTATCTCGGCGGACCGTCCGCCCGGACGCTCCCGGTGCCGCTGATGAACATCATCAATGGCGGCATGCATGCCGACAACCCGATCGACGTCCAGGAATTCATGATCCTGCCGGTGGGGGCCCCGACCTTCGCCGAGGCGCTCCGCATGGGCTCGGAGGTGTTCCATGCGCTCCGCAAGCAGCTCAAGGACGCCGGCCACAACACCAATGTCGGCGACGAGGGCGGCTTCGCGCCGAACCTTGCCAGCGCCGACGAGGCGCTGTCTTTCGCCATGAAGGCGATCGAGAAGGCCGGCTACCGCCCGGGCGAGGACATCTACCTCGCGCTCGACTGCGCCACGACGGAGATGTTCCAGGGCGGCGTCTACAGGTTCGAAGGCGAGGGGACGACGCGTGATCCCGCCACCCAGGTTGCCTACCTCGCCGACCTCGTCAGCCGCTACCCGATCATATCGATCGAGGACGGCATGGCCGAGGACGACTGGGACGGCTGGAAGGCGCTGACCGACACCATCGGCAAGCGCTGCCAGCTCGTCGGCGACGACCTTTTCGTCACGAATCCCGAGCGTCTTCGCGAAGGCATCACGCGCGGTACCGCCAACTCGCTCCTCGTGAAGCTCAACCAGATAGGCACGCTGAGCGAGACGCTGGAGGCGATCGAGATCGCCCACAAGGCGGGCTACACGGCGATTGCCTCGCATCGCTCGGGCGAGACCGAGGATTCGACGATCGCCGACCTCGCGGTCGCGACGAACTGCGGACAGATCAAGGCCGGATCGCTGTCGCGCACCGACCGCCTCGCCAAATACAACCAGCTCGTCCGCATCGAGGAAGCGCTGGGTCCGTCAGGTCGGTATGCGGCGCGTTCGGTCCTTCGCGGCCAGGCATAGCGACCGGCCTCGGCGGCAGTTCTTCAGCCCTCGTTAAGTATCCTTGGTCAGTGTCGCGGGACAGTCTCTCCGACAGTCCCGCGCATGACCGCAGCCACCATCAATCGCTCGCCCCTCCGGAAACTGGTGCTCCCGGTGATCGCGGCGGCGTTCCTCGGCTATTTCGGCTTCCACGCCTTCCACGGCTCGTACGGCATCATGGCGCGCGAGCACTTCGACGCACAGGGCGCCGTGCTCGAGGCGGAACTCGCGGCGCTGCTGGAAGAGACCGCGGCCTACGAGCGGCGCGCCTCGCTCCTGCGGGCCCAGACGCTCGACCCCGACATGGTCGACGAGCGCGCCCGCCGCAGCCTCAACATCATCGGCCCCAACGACGTCATCATCGTACCCTGATCGGCTGCGGCGCCGCAGGCCAGCCATGCCGGCACCGCATCAGGGCCGATTCACGCAGGCGGATCGGGCCTGTCAATCGGCATGCAAAAGGGACCCCCTATCGGCGTGCAAAAGGGACCCCCTCGGGGCACGGCGGAGCAGGCCGCGAGCGAAGCGCGCCCATGGCGCCGTAGCGA
>CAXNGA010000304.1:0-3303 GCA_964201375.1 Kaistiaceae bacterium | reverse complement strand
ATGAACCCCCCGCTCACGCAGCTCCAGCGTCTGGAAGCCGAGGCCATCTTCATCCTCCGCGAGGTCGTGGCGACCTTCGCGAAGCCGGTCATGATGTATTCGATCGGCAAGGACTCCTCGGTGATGCTCCATCTGGCGCGCAAGGCGTTCTATCCCGCCCCGCCGCCTTTCCCGCTCCTCCACATCGACACCGGCTGGAAGTTCCGGGAGATGATCCGCTTCCGCAACGAGACGGCGAAGAAGTACGGCTTCAACCTCCTCGTCCACACCAACGAGGAAGGCCGAGCGCAGGGCGTCAACCCGTTCGACCAAGGCTCCAACCTCTACACCCGCATCATGAAGACGGACGCGCTCAAGGCGGCGCTGACCAAGCATGGCTTTGATGCCGCATTCGGCGGCGCGCGGCGCGACGAGGAGAAGAGCCGTGCCAAGGAGCGTGTCTTCTCGTTCCGCAACCAGAACCACGCCTGGGACCCGAAGAACCAGCGGCCGGAACTCTGGTCGCTCTACAACACCCGCATCGCGCCAGGTGAATCGATCCGCGTGTTTCCGATCTCGAACTGGACCGAGCTCGATATCTGGCAATACATCCTGGCCGAGAAGATCGACATCGTTCCGCTTTACTACGCCGCGCAGCGCCCCGTGGTCGAGCGCGCCGGCCAGTGGATCATGGTCGACGACGACCGCATGCGGCTCCGCCCGGGCGAGGCGCCGGAGAACCGCCTCGTGCGCTTCCGCACGCTCGGCTGCTATCCGCTGACCGCCGCGATCGACTCGACGGCAACGACCCTCGAGGAGATCGTGGCCGAGATGCTGCTGGCGCGGACGTCCGAGCGGCAGGGCCGCCTCATCGACCACGACGAGAGCGGCTCGATGGAAAAGAAGAAGCGCGAGGGATACTTCTAATGGAAGGCACCATCGCACTCGACCGCGCCGCGGTCGAAAAGCTGCTGTCCGGCAAGGAGGACCAGAGCCTCCTTCGCTTCCTCACCTGCGGCAGCGTCGATGACGGCAAGTCGACCCTGATCGGCCGCCTCCTCCACGATTCCAAGCGCCTCTTCGAGGACCAGATCCTCACGCTCGAGCGCGATTCGCGGAAGTGGGGCACCACCGGCGGCGACATGGACTTCGCCCTCCTCGTCGACGGCCTCGAGGCCGAGCGCGAGCAGGGCATCACCATCGACGTCGCCTACCGCTTCTTTGCTACCGACCGCCGGAAGTTCATCGTTGCCGATACGCCCGGCCACGAGCAGTACACCCGCAACATGGCAACGGGGGCCTCGACGGCGGACCTTGCGGTGCTGCTGGTCGATTCGCGCCAGGGCATCCTCACCCAGACGCGGCGGCACGCCTACATCGTCTCGCTGCTGGGCATCCGTCACGTCGTGCTGGCAGTGAACAAGATCGACCTGGTCGACTACTCGCAGGCGCGGTTCGACGAGATCGTCGCCGCCTTCGGGGAACTGACGGCCGAACTCGGCTTTGCCACCAAGGTCGCCATTCCGCTCTCCGCCCGCTTCGGCGACAACGTCATCGCGCCGAGCCCGAACCTTGCCTGGTACAAGGGTCCAGCGCTGCTGGACTATCTCGAGACGATCGACGTCACCGAGACCGAAGCCGGCAGGCCGTTCCGCTTTCCGGTGCAGTGGGTGAGCCGCCCGAACCTCGATTTCCGCGGTTATGCCGGCACCGTCGCCGGCGGTTCGGTCGCCGTCGGCGACGAGATCGCGATCGCCGCTTCGGGTCAGAAGGCGAAGGTCGCGCGCATCGTGACCATGGACGGCGACCTGCCGGAAGCGTCCTTCCATCAGGCGGTGACCCTCACCCTCGACCGCGAGGTCGATGCCTCGCGCGGCGACCTTCTCGTGGCCGCCGAGGGGCGCCCCCAGGTCTCCGACCAGATCGCCGCGCACATCATCTGGATGAGCGACGAGGCGCTGCTGCCGGGCCGCGCGTATGTCCTCAAGACTGCCACCCGCACCGTGGGCGCGACCGTCAGCGAACTGAAGCACCGGATCGACGTCCAGTCCTTCCAGCCGCACGCTGCCAAGACGCTGTCGCTCAACGACATCGGCTTCGCGAACCTGTCGCTCGCGGAGCCAATCGCCTTCGACCCGTACGAAGAGAACCGGACGACCGGCTCCTTCATCCTGATCGATCGCTTCTCGAACGCGACCGCGGCGGCGGGCATGTTCCGCTTCGGCCTTCGCCGCGCCACCAACATCCACCGTCAGGCGCTGACCGTCGACAAGGCGGCGCGCGCCGACGCCAACGGCCAGAAGCCGACGATCCTCTGGTTCACCGGACTCTCCGGCGCCGGGAAATCGACCGTGGCGAACCTCGTCGAGGAAAAGCTCCACCTCATGGGGTGCCACACCTACCTCCTCGACGGCGACAACATCCGCCACGGCCTCAACCGCGACCTCGGCTTCACCGACGCCGACCGCGTCGAAAACATCCGGCGTGTCGGCGAGGTGGCAAGGCTCTTCGTCGATGCCGGGGTGATCGTGCTGGTCTCCTTCATCTCGCCTTTCCGCTCCGAGCGGGCGATGGCACGCGAACTGGTCGGGCCGGGCGAGTTCATCGAAGTCTACGTCGACGTGCCGCTCGCGGTGGCCGAAGAGCGCGACCCGAAGGGCCTCTACAGGAAGGCGCGCGAGGGCGGCATCAAGAACTTCACCGGCATCGACAGCCCCTACGAGCCGCCGACCAGCCCCGACATCCACCTCGACGCCGCCACCGAGACACCCGAGGCGCAGGCGGAGCGGGTACTGGCCCACCTCGTCGCCCGCGGCTACGCCGGCTCGCACCGGCGGTAGGCCTGCTCCCAGGCGCCGCGGCAGCATTCTGTTGCCGCGGGCCGGAGCCGTCTCATTGCCCGCCCCACGGTCCGCGCCTGAACCGCGTGAGGCAGGTCCCTACGGCAGCATCACGAGCGCCTGCACGGTCCCCGAGTCGCGCATCGCGGTCAGGATGCTCGCGACCATGATGCCGCGGTCCTCCACCGGCAGGTCCGCGAGCGCGGCGTAGGTGGCGATGTTCAGGTCGCAATAGCCTGCCGCATCCAGCGTGCCATCGACTGCACCCGGATCCTGGGCCATCGCCACCATTGCTGCCATCAACGCTGAGGCATTCGGCATGGCACTGATGCGCGCGATCATTGCCATCGCGTAGTCGACTCCTACCTGCTCTGCCCGCGCGCTGTCGTAGCTCCGCATTGGCGGCGAGTCATGGATCTCCGCGGTGATGGCGGCGGCGAGGAACGCATACTGGCGTTCGAGCGCGCCCGCGTTGTCGGCGTAG
>CAXNGA010000303.1:0-3307 GCA_964201375.1 Kaistiaceae bacterium | reverse complement strand
GCATCACGCTGGCCTGCGGCTCCGCGGCGTGCGCTACGGCGGTGGCCGCTGCCCGCACGGGCCGGACCGGGCGCGCCGTCTCCGTCACGCTGCCGGGCGGCAAGCTCGACATCGTCTGGCGGGAGAGCGACGGGCACGTCCTGATGACGGGCCCGTGGGAGCTCGAATCCACCGGCCAGCTCCGCCTCCCCGCTGCGGCCTGAGTCCTCGGTCCGCCGCGCTCGGCGGATTCTGACGGTTCGAATTCCAGCAAGCTCGCGCCGGGGCGAGGTGAAGAGGCGGCTGCCGCCAGCACTCCGGCTTCCATCCTCCTGTCCTGAACAGGTGGCGGCACGGGGGTTGCTTGTTGTGGGCGTCCGCCAAATCCAAAGGGGAACTGCCCATGAAGAAGCCTCTCATCGGCGCCGCCGCAGCCGCGTTAGCCGGCATCGGCATCGCACTTGCCGCAAATTCGGCCTCCGTTGCGCAAACGCCCGCGCCGATTCCGATCCGCTTCTCGCTCGACTGGAACTTCGAAGGGCCCGCCGCCCCGTTCCTGCTGGCGCTCGAAAACGGCTACTTCGCCGAGGAAGGCCTCCTCGTGACGATCGACAGCGCCTCGGGCTCGCTCGAGCCGATCAACCGCGTCGCCTCCGGCACCTACGACATGGGCTTCGGCGACATCAACTCGCTCATCAAGTTCCGGGACGCCAACCCGGCGGTCGGCATGAAGGCGGTGTACATGGTGTACAACTACCCGGCCTTCTCGATCGTCGGCCGCCGCAGCCTCGGCATCAATACGCCCGCGGACCTCGAGGGCCGCACGCTCGGCGCTCCCGCGCCGGACGGCGCCTATGCCCAGTGGCCGATCTTCGTGCAGGCCAACGGCATCGATGCCTCGCGTGTGACCATCGAGAACGTCGGCTTCCCCGTCCGTGAGCCGATGCTCGCCGCCGGCGAGGTCGATGCCGTCACCGGCTTCTCGTTCTCGTCCTACTTCAACCTCATCCGCGCCGGCGTTCCCGCCGACGACATCAACGTCATGCTGATGGCCGAGTACGGCGTGAACCTCTACGGCAACGCCATCATCGTCGGCGACGCCTTTGCCGAGGAGAACCCGGAAGCGGTTGCGGCCTTCCTCCGCGCCTTCACGCGGGCGCTCAAGGAGACGATCGCCGACCCGGCCGCCGCCGCCGCCTATGTCGCGGCCGCCAACCCGGTCGCGGACCTCGCCACCGAGACGGCGCGCCTCCAGATGGCGATCGACCAGAACATCCTCACCGACGAGGTCCGTGCGAACGGCTTCGGTGGCGTGGACATGGCCCGCCTCACCACTGCGATCGACCAGATCGCGCTCACCTACACCTTCACCGGCGCCCTCCCGACCCCGGAAAGCGTGTTCGACCCGCAGTACCTGCCCGACGCCGCCCTCCGCGCCGTCGAATGAGCTTCGTCTCGCTCGAGGACGTCCGCTTCGCCTATGGCGGGGTGGGCCCTCCTGCCGTCGACGGACTCACCATGAAGATCGACCGCGGCGCCTTCGCCGCGGTCGTCGGCCCGTCCGGCTGCGGCAAGTCCACCCTGATGAAGCTCGCGACGGGCCTCCAGTTCCCGCAGGGCGGCGCCGTGCTCCTCGGCGGGGAGCCGGTCGACCGGCCCGTAAGATTCGCCGGCATGGCCTTCCAGGCGCCAACGCTGCTCGCATGGCGCACGACGCGCGAGAACGTGCTGCTGCCGCTCGAGATCGTGCAGCCCCACCGGCGCAGGATGCGGCGCAACCGCGCCGAATACCGCGCCCGCGCCGACGCACTTCTCGCCTCGGTGGGCCTTGCGGGGGCCGGCGACAAGTATCCGTGGGAGCTCTCCGGCGGCATGCAGATGCGCGCCGCACTCTGCCGCGCGCTCATTCACGAGCCGGAGCTCCTGATGCTCGACGAGCCGTTCGGGGCGCTCGACGCGTTCACGCGGGAGGAGCTGTGGTGCGCCATCCGCGACCTCCACGCGGCCCGCGGGATGACCGTGGTCCTCGTCACGCACGACCTGAGGGAGGCGGTGTTCCTGGCCGACACGATCTTCGTGATGTCCGCGCGCCCGGGCCGGATCGTCGTCACCCACCAGAACGCGCTGCCGCGGCCGCGCGAACTCGACATCACCTTCACCCCGGAGTTCTCGGCGACCGTCCAGGACCTCCGCAGCCACATCGTCCGGGCGCGCACATGACCGCGCACTACGGGTGGGCGGGAGCGCCTTGAACCGCATCCTCGCGATCCGCATCCTTGCCCCCGTCGTCTTCCTCGTCCTCCTCATCGCGGGGTGGCAGGGGGCGATCGAGGTGTTCGACATTCCGCCGTTCTTCCTGCCGACACCGGCAGCGGTCTATTCCGCGCTGGGCACCTACGCCGACACGCTCTGGAAGGAATCGCTCTACACGTTCGGCACCACGCTTGCCGGCTTTGCCTTTGCGGTTGCGTTCGGCCTCGGTCTCGGCCTGCTGATCGGCGCCTCGCGCACGCTCTACTCCGGCATCTATCCGCTGATGATCGGCTTCAACGCGATTCCGAAGGTCGCGGTCGTGCCGATTCTGGCACTGTGGTTCGGCACCGGCGAGATCCCGGCGATCGTCACGGCCTTCCTGATCTCCTTCTTCCCGATCGTCGTGAACGTGGCGACGGGGCTCGCCACGATCGAGCCGGAGATGGAGGACGTCCTCCGCGCGCTCGGCGGCTCCAAACTCGACATCATGCGCAAGGTCGGCATCCCGCGGGCGCTGCCCTATTTCTTTGCATCGCTGAAAGTGGCGATAACGCTCGCCTTCGTGGGGTCGGTGATCGCGGAGAGCATCGCCTCCAACCACGGCATCGGCCATCTGATGCTGCAGGCGCAGGCGCAGTTCGTCATCCCGCTCGTCTATGCCTGCCTCGTCGTCCTCGCGGTCCAGGGCATCCTGATGTACGCGGTCATGGCGGTGATCGAGCGGCGCATGACGGGCTGGGCGCACCGCTCCGGCTTCGCGACGGGCTAGGACCGCGGGCCGCCGGGCCTGAGCCAGAGCCGGTCCAGCGCGCGGCCGATCCGGGCGAGGGATTCGAGAATTTTCCGCAGCGGCAGCACCCGTGCGGGGCCGATCGGGGTCTTGTTGGCGTCGAGGATGTAGAGTCGGCCATCGGCCGGGTCTCGGATCGCATCGAGTTCGCCGCAGTCGAGGCCGAGGGCGGCGCAGAAGGCCGCGATCCCCTCGATTTCGCCGGCGCCGAGGACCCTATCCGCATCGAAGAGGAAGGCCCGGTTGGCGAGGCGCTTGAAGCGCACTTCCTGCTGCTTCCAGCAG
>CAXNGA010000302.1:0-3308 GCA_964201375.1 Kaistiaceae bacterium | reverse complement strand
CACGCCCGTGCCGTACCGGATGGCCGACCTCCTGGCGCTCATCGACAAGCGGATGGGCAAGCTCGAGAACCGCTCGGCCTTCCCGAAATACCATCGGCTGATCACGCGGATCGAGACGGTCTCTAACGACCCGCGCTACCGCTTCATGTTCCAGAACGCCAATGTCGGCGGGGACACGATGGTCGAGGTCCTGTCGGGCCTCTTCAACCTCACCGACAGCTCGAAACCCGTGACGGTGATGCAACTCGCCGGGTTCCCGGGCGAGGTCGTCGATTCGGTCGTTTCGGTGCTCTGCCGCATGGCGTTCGAGTTCGGCCTGTGGGGCGGCGGCCTCGTCCCGCTCCTCATCGTCTGCGAGGAGGCGCACCGCTACGCTCCGGCCGACCGGTCCGTCGGTTTCGGCCCGACGCGGAAGGCAGTCTCGCGAATCGCCAAGGAAGGCCGGAAATACGGCGTCTTCATCGGCCTCGTGACGCAGCGGCCGGCGGAGCTCGACGCCACGATCGTGTCGCAGTGCTCGACCCTGTTTGCCATGCGCATGGCGAACGACCTCGACCAAGCGATCGTCCGCTCGGCCGTGTCGGACGCCGCAGCGGGCCTCCTTGCCTTCGTGCCGGCGCTCGGCGTCCGCGAAGTGTTCGCCTTCGGCGAAGGCGTGGCGCTTCCCACCCGGATCCGGTTCGGCGAGGTGCCGAAGGAGTTCCTGCCGCGTGCGGCGACCGTCGGGCAGTTCGCCAGCGACGCGGGGCCGCTCGACACCGCGGTCATCGCCGCCGTGGTCGAACGCTGGCGGAGCGCCAGCATGAGCCGCCGGCGCCGGACGGTCGACCAGTTCGACGAGGAAACCACGGGCTTCGAAAGCCCGATTCCGAAGCGGCCGCGCGAGGTCACCGCCGACGACCGGCCGATGCCCGTTTCCGACCGGCCAGCCGCATTGCCGCCGCGCATGGCGCTTGCGGAAGCGCCGCGGCCGGCAGGCAATGACAGCATCGCGCGCTGGCCCCGACGCTGACGCCCTCCTTTCGCCGCCATCGGCCACCATTCCGTTCCGGCGTCGTGATACCCATCTTCAAGACGGGTGACGCCGGATCGGCCGGTTCGCCCCATCGACGGACCGCATGCGCCGCTCGCCCTTCCTCTGGATCCTGCTCTGCATCATCGGCATCGCGATGGTGCTGCTGCTTTTCCGTGACCGCATGCCCCCGGGAACTGAACTCGACGGCGGCCGGATCGCACAGCTCATCGTTCTTGGCGTGATCCTCGTGGTGGCGCTGTTCAGCGTCATCGGCCGGGGTGCACTCGGGCAGTCGCTGCGCTACGCCCTGATCTGGGGCCTGGTGATCGCCGTACTGCTGGTCGGGTGGACGTTCCGGAGCGAACTCGACTGGGTCGTGCAGCGCGTCTCGGGCGAGCTCTTCCCGGGCACCGCGGTCGTGACGACCGGCGCGGATGGCGCGGAGCAGGTCATCGTCAGCCGCCAGCGCGGCGGCCATTTCGTGCTCGTCGCCACACTCAACACGGCGCCGATCGAGATGATGGTCGATACCGGAGCGAGCGTCGTTACACTCACGCCCGGCGATGCGCGCCTTGCCGGCATCGACACACGCGCGCTCGTCTACCGTGTCTCGGTGCAGACGGCGAACGGCTCCGCTCTTGCGGCCCCCGTGATCCTCGACACCATCTCGGTCGGCTCGATCGAACGCCGCAGGGTGGCGGCGCTGGTGACCCAGGAAGGCATGCTCGAGACGAGCCTCCTCGGCCTCAACTTCCTGTCCTCGCTGTCGAGCTACACGTTCGCCGGCGGCCGGCTGATGCTGTCGCCCTGACCGGTTGGCGGCCACAGGGTGGCCCGACTATCACTGGCACTGGTCGCAGAAGGAGGAGGCTCCGATGATCGCCAACCGTTTCCGCACGTTCAGCGTGGCAGCGTGGACAGCCGCACTCGCCGGCCTCCTCGTGGCTGGCCCTGCGAGGGCCGACGCAATCGACGACCAGGCGCTTGCCGCCTACAATGCGCTGTCGGAGGAGATGTGCTTCCGCCAGGGGCTCGTGGAACCCGAGGTCTACGACCTCACCTATCGGGACGACTACGAGGGCGCCACCGACACCGAATACCGCTTCTACAAGTTCTATTGCGGCTCCGGCGCCTACAACCGGTTCGACGTCTTCTTCTCGTGGACGGAATACGAGGGCGTCCAGCAGATCGGTTTCCCGGTGCCGACCTTCGACCCGAACTGCCGCATGGGCGGCTTCGACAATCTCGATTGCATGGCGGTCATCGACGTCACCGTCACCGGGATGCGGTCGGTCAACCAGATCGTCAACGCCGTGTTCGATCCGGAAACCCTCACCCTGACCGAGAACGCCTGCTGGCGTGGTGTCTGCGATGCGTCGAGCGTCGGCGTCTGGCAGTTCCGGAACGGCGCGTTCGTGCTGGTGAGCTTCGACATCGACCCGACCTATGACGGCGCCATCGACCTCGTGCGGATCGTCGACTACGGGCCGATCGACGCCGGCCCCGCGCGGCCGACCAAGCGCACGAAGTAGGTCTCAGGCGGCGAGGCGCTCGCCTTCGCGAGCCATCGCCGCCAGCGCTTCCTCGATCACGGCGCCCGCAGCGCCAGGCTGCGCGGGGCCGAGCGTCATCACCCGGCGCCAGGCGCGGGCGCCGGGCCGCCCGTGGAAGAGGCCCAGCATGTGCCGCGTGGCGCGGTTCGCCGGGCGTCCGGAGGCCACGAGCGCATCGACATACGCAATCATCGAGCGCGCGACGGCGACCGGATCGGGGTCGGGTTCCGCCGCGCCGAACAGGCGGCGGTCGACCGCAGCGAGAATGCCGGGGCGCTCATAGGCGGCACGGCCGAGCATGACGCCATCGACGTGACCGAGTTCCGTCTCGGCCGCATCGAGGTCGACAATGCCGCCATTGATGCCGACGAACACGTCCGGCAGCCGCTCCTTCAGGCGGCGGACGCGGCCATAGTCGAGGGGTGGCACCGTGCGGTTCTCCTTCGGGCTGAGGCCCTGCAGCCATGCCTTCCGCGCATGCACCCAGATGCCGTCCGCGCCGGAAGCCAGCACCGCATCCGCCAGAGCGTCGAGCGCCGTCTCGGCGTCCTGCTCGTCCACGCCGAGACGGCACTTCACCGTCACGGGCACGGTGACAGCGGCCTTGATTGCCGCCACGCAGTCCCCGACGAGTTCCGGCCGCAGCATCAGGCAGGCGCCGAAATCGCCGGACTTCACGCGATCCGACGGGCAGCCGACATTGAGGTTGATCTCGACATAGCCGAACCCCGCCCCGATCC
>CAXNGA010000301.1:0-3327 GCA_964201375.1 Kaistiaceae bacterium | reverse complement strand
CAATGGACCTGGCAGTCGCCAGGGAACTGCCGGCCGCGCAAGCGGCCGGCAGCGTTCCCAAGATATCGATCCATTCGGTCGGAAAGACCTTCCGCAGGCCGCGCTCTGACGACACGGTCGTCGCGCTCAAGAACGTGTCGCTCGAGATTTCGGACAACACTTTCGTCTCGCTGGTCGGCCCGTCCGGCTGCGGCAAGACAACACTGCTGCGCATGATCAACGGCCTCATCAAGCCGGACGCTGGCGAGGTGCTCGTGTCGGGCAGGAAGCCCGCTCCAGGCCCGTCGATGGGCTTCGTGTTCCAGTCGTTCCGGCTCATTCCGTGGGCGACCGTGCAGAAGAACGTCGCCTTCGGCATGGAAGTCAGCGGCACGCCCAAGCGCGAGGCGCGCGAGCGGGCCGACCGCTTCCTCGAACTGGTTGGCCTTGCGAAGTTCAGGAAGGCATATCCCTCGGAGCTGTCAGGCGGCATGAAGCAGCGCGTTGCGCTTGCCCGCGCCTTCGCAACCCAGCCCGAAATCCTCCTGATGGACGAGCCCTTCGCCAGCATCGACGCCCAGACGCGCGAACTGATGCAGGGCGAGCTTATGTCGCTGTGGGCGCGTCAGAAGGGCGTGGTCGTGTTCGTCACGCACAGCGTCGACGAGGCCGTGCTCCTCGCCGATCAGATCGTGCTGATGGGCCCCCGCCCGGGCCGCATCGTGGAGGTCATTCCTGTCAACCTGCCACGGCCGCGCTGGAGCTACGACGTCCGCGCCGATCCCGAGTTCATCCGGCTTCGCAGTCATCTGTGGAGCGCAATCCGCGACATGGTGGTTACCGACCCCGGCTCGGACTTCTACGGACGGGAAGTCGCGGCCCAGACGGCCGCCTGACGTCTTTTACGGCGATCCTGCGCCGATCCTCGCCTTGACAGGCCGGCATCCTGCCGGCCTGTATCGTGCAGAGACATCGGCGCCGCAACAGGTTGTGCGGCCGTCGCCCGCAAGCCAGACGGCCGCACCAGGCGCCCGTAACAATCCCATCGCATGTACAGCTTAGACGACGGAGTCTCCTCGCCCCTTGGCGCGACTTTCGACGGACAGGGGGTAAACTTCGCGGTGTTCGCGGAGCATGCCAGCGGCGTCGACCTTTGCCTGTTCGACCCGAGCGGCCGGCAGGAGCTGGCCACCTTCGCGCTTCCGCGGCAAAGCGAGGGTGTCTGGCATGGCTATCTCCGAGATGCCCAGCCCGGCCTCCTCTACGGCTACCGTGCCCATGGGCCGTACGAACCGAGCGCCGGGCACCGCTACAATCCGAGCAAGCTGCTGATCGACCCCTATGCGAGGCAGCTATCCGGGCCGCTCGCGTGGAACGACGCCCTTTACGGCTACGTGGTGGGGACCGACGGGCTCGACCCGCCGCGGAGCCGCTCCGACAGCGCGCCCTTCCTGCCGAAGGGGGTCGTCGAAGCGCCTTTCGGAAGCTGGGAGGACGCGCCACGGCGGCGCAGTCACTGGCGCGACTCGGTCATCTACGAGGCCCACGTGAAGGGCTTCACCGCCCTTCATCCGGACATTCCCGGGCCGATCCGCGGCACCTACGACGCGCTAGGCCATCCGGCCGTCGTGGCGCATCTCCAGAAGATCGGCGCGACCGCGGTCGAGCTCCTGCCGATCCAGTCCTTCGTCGACGACCATTTCCTGGTCCGGAAGGGCCTTCGGAACTACTGGGGCTATTCTACGCTCAACTACTTCACGCCCGAGCCGCGTTACCTTGCGCCGACCGGCATTCCGGGGCTTCGCCAGGCGATCGCGACGCTTCACTCGGCCGGCATCGAGGTGATCCTCGACGTCGTCTACAACCACACGGCCGAGGGGAACGAGTATGGGCCGACGCTTTCGTTCAGGGGCCTCGACAACGCCGTCTACTACAAGCTCGCACCCGAGAACCGGCGCCACTACTGGGACGCGACCGGCACCGGCAACACGCTGAACGTGGCCCACCCGCAGGTGTTGCGGCTCGTGATGGACAGCCTCCGCCACTGGGTCGAGGCCTACCATGTCGACGGCTTCCGGTTCGACCTTGCGCCAGCCCTGGCGCGCCAGCCCTACGACTTCGACGACGATGCCGGCTTCCTCGCCGCGATCGGGCAGGACCCGGTACTTCGCCACACCAAGCTGATCGCGGAGCCGTGGGACCTTGGCCATGACGGCTACCGCGTCGGGCAGTTCCCGCGCGGCTGGAGCGAATGGAACGACCAGTTCCGCGATCCCGTGCGTGGCTTCTGGCGCGGCGATGGCGGTCGCCTGCCCGCGCTCGCCCGGGCGCTCACCGGGTCACGCGAGGTGTTCGGGCCTTCGGGTCGCCATCCGTGGGCGACGGTCAACTTCGTGACCTCGCATGACGGGTTCACCCTCAACGACCTCGTCTCCTACGAGGAGAAGCACAACTACCGCAACGGCGAGCACAATCGGGACGGTCACTCGCACAATCTGTCGATGAACTTCGGCGTCGAGGGCCCGACCGACGACATCATCGTCAAGCTGGCGCGCTCGCGGCAGCGGAAGAACCTCCTTGCCACGCTGTTCCTGTCCATCGGAACGCCGATGCTCCTGATGGGCGACGAACGCGCCCGCACGCAGCACGGCAACAACAACGCCTACTGCCAGGACAACGATACGAGCTGGTTCGACTGGGACGAGCCGCCAGACCCGACCATCATGCCCTTCGTCGAGATGCTTGCGGAGCTTCGCCGGGGGAACAAGGCTTTCCGTCGCCTTGGCTTCCTCGAAGGCAGGCACCACGCCGATACCGGCCTTTCGGACGTCTACTGGCTCGCGCCGGAGGGGCGGATGATGAACGACGGGGACTGGCGCGACTTCGACCGCCGCGCCATCGGCTGCCAGTTCGGCAATGACGGTCACGACGAAACACGCTTCCTTCTCGTCCTCAACGCCGACGACCGCGCCGTCGAGTTCCGCCTGCCGCTCGACTTTCCGAGCGGGGAATGGCACGCGGTGATCGATACGGCGACGCAGGACGGGCTCGCCACCGATCCCCACCTGGCGGTCGGCCCGGGCGGCCACCGGCTCGTCGCGGGTCGGTCGCTCGTCCTTCTCCGTCATGCGGCCCAGTTTCTGCCAGGCTGAGGACCAATGCACCACGACAGCCGAATTGCACGTCTGGCGACTCTCGCCGGCATCGAGGCGAGCTACCACGACATGTCCGGAATCGAGATCCGGACGACGCCAGAATCAGTCGAGGCCGTGCTGACGGCCCTCGGCTTCGACATCGCCTCCGAGGCGGGCATCGCGGAAGCGCTGGCGCGGCTCGAGGCGCGCGAGG
>CAXNGA010000300.1:0-3345 GCA_964201375.1 Kaistiaceae bacterium | reverse complement strand
CGACGGCATCGAGCCGGGCGTCGATCACGGCGGCATCGGTGGCGGGCGCGGCGATCCGCTCCGCAAGGAGCCGCGAGCCGGCGCCGGTGCGCGTGCGGTCGATAGCGTCGAGGAGGCTGCCGCGCCGCTCGCCGCCGAGCGTTGCAGTCAGCTCGAGATTGGCGCGCGTGGCGGGGTCGATCTCCATCGCATTGCCCGCGCCGTCGCGCACGGGCGGCGACAGCGACGGCCGCGCCCGGATCTGCGTCTTCTCGACATAGGCCAGCACGGCGGACGCCGCCGACAGCTCCGCCCGCGAGAAGGCGCCGAAGCCGTCGAGCGTGGCGACGTCGAACGCGGCCGCAAGGCGCGCGGCGGCGGTCGCGCCATCGAAGAAGGTCGCCGGCAGCGGCGTCACCGCCAGCCGCGTGCCTGCCCAGGCCGCGGCGATGGCGGGGTCGGCGAACAGCGCGTCCGGCACGATCAGCTCGCGCGGCGCGATCCGCGCGATTTCAGCGCCCAGGAGCGCCGGCCCGGTGCTCGTGACGCGGAACTCGCCCGTCGACAGGTCCACGCAGGCAAGGCCGAACGGCCGCTCGCCGCCGGCCCGGTCGCGCGACAGCGCCGCCAGATAGTTCGCCGCGCGCGCGTCGAGGAGGGAATCCTCCGTCAGCGTTCCCGGCGTCACGAGCCGGATCACCTCGCGCCGCACGACCGCCTTCGCGCCGCGCTTCCTGGTCTCGGCCGGATCCTCCGTCTGGTCGCACACCGCGACCCGGAAGCCCGAGGCGATCAGCTTCTGCAGGTACCCGTCGGCGGTGCGGATCGGCACGCCGCACAGCGGAATGTCCTCGCCCAGGTGCTTTCCGCGCTTCGTCAGCGCGATGCCGAGGACGCGCGCCGCCGTTACCGCGTCGTCGAAGAACAGCTCGTAGAACTCGCCCATCCGGTAGAACAGGACGTGGTCCGGGTTCTCGCGCTTGATGGCGAGATACTGCTCCATCATCGGCGTTGCGCCCGGCGTCGGGTCGGCATCGGCAGGCGTGTCGGCCATTCAGGTGGGCGGCTCGGTTGGGTCCGGTTCCTTTTCCGCGCCCGCCGCCCCGAAGGCAACTGCGGTGGAGCCGGGCCGCGATCGGTGCTAAGGCGCGCAGGCGCATCGGCGAGCGCTACGGAGACGTCCATGAAGCTGGCGAGCTACCGCTGGAACGGCACCGCATCCTTCGGCATCGTGACGAACGAGGGGATCGTCGATCTCGGGCGCCGCCTTGCGGACGTGCCTGACCTCAGGGCGCTGCTGGCCCTTGGCCCGCCCGCCGCCGCAATCGCCCGCTTCGCCCACCACGCGCCGGACCTTGCGCCGGAGCAGGTGGAATTCCTCCCGGTGATCCCGAACCCGGACAAGATCGCCTGCATCGGCGTGAACTACCGCGACCACGCGGCCGAGCTCGGCTCGAAGCTGGCGGATCACCCGACGGTCTTCATCCGCTGGCCGGATTCGCTCGTCGGCCACCGCAGGCCGATCGTCCGCCCGAAGGTGTCGGAGCGCGTGGACTACGAGGGCGAACTTGCCGTCATCATCGGCAAGGCAGGGCGCGCCATTCCGCGCGAGCGGGCGATGGATCACGTGGCGGGCTATGCCTGCTTCAACGACGTCTCGGTGCGCGACTGGCAGCGCCACAGCTCGCAGTTCGCCGCCGGCAAGAATTTCACCGGCGCCGGCGCAATCGGCCCGTGGCTGGTCACATCGGACGAACTGCCCGACCCGCGCGGCCTTCGCATCCGCACGACCATCAACGGCGCCGTCTTCCAGGACGGCAACACCGCCGACATGATCTTCGACGTCCCCGCCATCATCGCCTATCTCACCACCTTCACCGAGCTCCGCCCCGGCGACATCATCGCCACCGGCACGCCGAAGGGCGTCGGCGAGGGCCGGAAACCGCCGGTCTGGCTCGCGGCCGGCGACGAGGTGGCCATCGCTATCACCGGCATCGGCACGCTGTCCAACCCCGTCGTCGACGAAGCTTGACCGCCGCCGCCGGCCGCCCGTGCCTCGTGCGCCGGGCGCGGCCATTCCGCCGCTGGACAGCCGGAAGTCGCCTCGCTATGAACCGCGGGCCTCGCTGCGGCCCGCCCGTGGCGCCAGTGCGCCCAGGTAGCTCAGTTGGTAGAGCAGGGGACTGAAAATCCCCGTGTCGGTGGTTCGATTCCGCCCCTGGGCACCATTTTTTCTCATATAAATCAGGCGCTTAGGCCACCAGTGGCGCCGGCTCCCGAGGAGCCGTCTCGGCTATGGTACCGCGGTGGTACCACTCCCTTTGAATTTACGCCGGCGAGAGGCTCTTCACGCGGGCGAACTACTCCTCCAGCTTCTCCAGCATGCGCGTCATCAGGCGTTCAAGCTGGTCGGACCGCCCATCCGGCTTTCCAGCCGCGCGGACCAGCCGCCCCTGTGTCTCCAGGTCCAGACGCCCGTAGCTGACGAAGGTCGTCAGCGGGTCGGTGTGCCCGAGGTTCTGAGACCACGCCTTGAACTCCTCCGGCGAGCGGCAGAGCTTCATGCCGAGCTGCACCAGCGTCGCCCTGAAGGTGTGGGGAGTGAACGACGGCAGGCCGCTGGCGAGGAAGGCTTCCCGGAAGACCGCGCGGATAGGGGCGGCGGTTGACCATTGGCGGGGCTCGATGCCGTTGACGGCGAACACCTGCTCCTCGTTCAGGGCAACGAGGGTGGCCGGAAAGAGCGGGTCATCGTTGCCATAGAGCTTGACCTCCCGCAGGGAGCGAACCCATTCGACCACGATGCGCTCCACCTCCTCTCCCACAGGGAAGAAGAAGGTTTCGATCAGCTTCGAGAATTTGGTCGCCACCTCGTTCGGATCCTGAATCACTAGAGAGCGGTCGAGGTCCACATGCTTCAGGCGCAGCGTCGCCATGGCCCCGTCCCGGATGCCGGTAAGGAAGGTGAAGGCCACGAGCGCACGGTTCCGCCGGTCCACGTCCGTCGAAGTCGGCATGGATGAGAGCACATGCCTAATCTGCTCGGGCGTGGGGGCCTTCCGGGTCGGCACTGCCCTGGCCGCTGCGATGTCCTTGCGCGAGAGGTTGAGGTACCGAATGTCGGCAACCTGGATCTTCCTGCGGTAGCCCTGCTGGGGCGCGAGCCAGCGGAGGAAATCCTGGAGGGCGGTGAGCGTCGAGTGCACGGTGGCCCGACGCAAGGGCTGCCCGGTGCGGTCCGATCGGTGGACCTCCAGGTGGCGTTTGAAGGCCACGGCCTGCTTGTCGTCGAACGTCCCTGTCAATCGGCATGCAAAAGGGACCCCCTATCGGCGTGCAAAAGGGACCCCCTCGGGGCACGGCGGA
>CAXNGA010000299.1:0-3362 GCA_964201375.1 Kaistiaceae bacterium | reverse complement strand
AGGCGTACATCGAGCACGCCGAAAGCCGCACCGACCGCTACGTCGCCTCGCTGAACCGCTACTCGTCATCGCCGACGCAGTACACGGTCGCCTACACGGTGCGCGCGGTGTCGCCGGGCAACTTCGTCCACCCGGCCGCAGTGGTCGAGGACATGTACCGCCCCGACCTCCGCGCCAACACCGCCACGACGACCGTGGAAGTGGTGGGCCCGACGCAGTAGCAGAGCGCGTGGGCCGACCGGCCAACGACATGACCGCGATGCCGATTTATCCCTCCCCCCGCGCGGGGGAGGGAGGCGTCCCCTTCACCTCTCCCTTGGGGGGAGAGGTGAAGGAGCGCGCCGCCTCTCTTGCCGGATCCACTTCCCCGGACACCACCAGGGCCGTCATCCCCGCGAAAGCGGGGACCCATGGGGCCGCCGCAGCATTTCGCAGGCTCACAATGGGCTCCGGCCTTCGCCGGGGTGACGAGGTGTGGGGTGATCGAGTGGGACCCGCCGGCTACGGTGGAGCCAGAGCGTGACCACGGCCGAACCCACCCCCGCTTTCGATCGCCGCGCAAGGAAATCCCGCCGCCGCTGGACCGCCTCGTTCCTCGCCCTCTGGTCCGGCGCCGCCGCAGTCGGCGTCGCGGTCCTGGTGCTGCTGGCGGCGGTGCAGGACATCCGCGGCTCGCTCCCGCGCATACCGCACCCGCAGGACATCGCGACCTCGCCGGTGGTGCTCGACCGGAACGGCCTTCTCCTCCGCCCCTTCACCATCGGCGACGGGCGCTGGCGGCTTCCGGCCACGCGTGCGGATGTCGATCCGCTCTTCTTCGAGATGCTGTTCGCCTACGAGGACCGCCGGTTCCGCGACCATGGCGGCGTCGACTGGCAGGCGATGGTGCGCGCGGCGGTGCAGTATGCCGAGGCGGGCTCGATCGTCTCGGGCGGGTCGACCATCACCATGCAGGTCGCCCGCCTCCTCGACGGCGGCGACACGCGGAGCCTCTCGGGCAAGCTGCGCCAGATCGTCTTCGCGCAGGAGATCGACCGCCGGCTGAGCAAGGACCAGACCCTCGACCTCTACCTCATGCTCGCGCCCTATGGCGGCAACCTCGAGGGCATCCGCGCGGCGACGCTTGCCTATTTCGGCAAGGAACCGGCCCGGCTGACGCCGGCCGAGGCGGCACTTCTGGTCGCGCTGCCGCAATCGCCCGAGGCACGCCGGCCGGACCGTGACCCGGAGGCCGCCCGCGCCGCGCGCGACCGCGTCCTCGACCGCATGGTGACGGCGGGCGTGCTGATCCCCGAGGAAGCCGAGGCCGCCAGGAGCGAGGACATCCCCACCGGCCGCCGTCCGTTCCCGATCATCGCCGCGCACCTTGCGGAAGCCGCGGTCGTCGCCAGTCCCGGAGCGGGAAGCCACCGGCTGACCCTCGACCGCACGTCCCAGCTCGCGCTGGAGCGACTCGCGGCCGACCGTGCCTCGGCGCTCGGCCAGAGCATTTCCGTGGCCATCGTCCTGGCGGATCACCGCACCGGCGAGATCCTCGCCTCGGTCGGCTCGGCCGGCCTCTTCTCCGAAGGCCGCGAGGGCTTCGTCGACATGACGCGCGCCCTTCGCTCGCCCGGCTCGACGCTGAAACCGTTCATCTACGGGCTCGCCTTCGAGATGGGCCTTGCCCACCCCGAGAGCCTCATCGAGGACCGCCCGACCGGGTTCGGCGAATACAATCCAGTGAATTTCGACGGTTTCTACCGCGGCACCGTCACGATCCGCGAGGCGCTGCAGCAGTCGCTCAACGTGCCGGCGGTGATCGTCCTCGACGCCGTCGGCCCCGCGCAGCTCGTCGCCCGGCTCCGGCGCTCCGGCGCGAGCCCCGTGCTGCCCTCGCTGACCGCGCCCGGCCTTGCGATCGGCCTCGGTGGCGTCGGCATCACGCTCCGCGACCTCGTTGCCGCCTATGCCGCGATCGCCAACCGCGGCGTCGCCGTGCCGCTCACCGACGGCGTCACCACCACGCCGCGCCTCGACACCAGCGCGCAGGTGCTCGACCCCGCCGCCGCCTGGTACGTCACCGACATCCTCGCCGGCGTCCTGCCGCCGTCGAACGGCTCCGCTGGTCGCGTGGCGTACAAGACCGGCACCTCCTACGGCTACCGCGACGCCTGGGCGATCGGCTTCGACGGTCGCCACGTCATCGGCGTCTGGGTCGGCCGACCCGACGGCTCGCCGATCCCCGGCCTCTCCGGCATCGGCGCCGCCGCCCCCATCCTGTTCGAGAGTTTCGACCGCCTCGGCGGCCGGACCGAGCCCCTGCCGCTCGCTCCTGCCGGCGTGGTGATCGCCACCACGGCCGACCTCCCGGAACCGCTCCGCCGCGTCCGCCACACCGAGCCGTCGGTCGTCGCGCGCGATCCGTCGCCCGAGATCATTTTCCCGCCCGACGGCGTCCGCGTCGACCTCGGCATCGCCGGCGGCAACCCCCAGCCCCTCGTCATCGAAGTCAGGAACGGCGCCCCGCCCTTCACCTTCCTCGCCAACGGCCTCCCGATCGGCCGCGCCGCGTTCGCACGCTCGGAGACGTGGCAGCCCGACGGGGCCGGGTTCGTGACGCTGGCGGTGATCGACGTGGAGGGGCGGTCGTCGCGGGTGACGGTGTTCGTGGAGTAGGGGTTCGCGAGTCCGACCACCATGAGGGAGCTGGCGTCTACCCGTCAGAGTCACAAACGGGCGTGCGGAGTAACGGTCTACCACCAGCGCGCGACTGATCGGGCGCATGCTCACGGTACGGGCGACCGGTCCGCAACGCTGGGGGAACACGCATGGATTTCTCGATCAACTACGTCGCAGTTCTCGTCGCGACGGTCGCCGCCGCCATCGTCTCCGCCGCCTGGTACTCGTTCCTCATGGCCGGCCCAGTGAACGCCCTCCGCGCCGGCGATCCGACCATCAAGGGCCGCCAGCCCGGCCCGCCGCTGATTCTGCTCTCCGTCCTCGCGAACCTCGTCGCCGCGTTCGTTCTCGCCGTCTTCCTCGAGACGCTGTTCGGCACGCCCACCGTGGCGGACGGGCTCATTACCGCCGCCCTCGCCTGGCTCGGCTTCTCGGCCACGACGATGACCGTGATCCAGACCTTCGGCTTCCGCGCGCCGGGTTTCCTCTGGGTCGACGGCGGCCAGTGGCTGCTGGTGCTGCTCGTGATGGGCGTGGTGATCGGCGCCTTCGGCTAGCCCGTCTTATTCACCGGGAGGCGGGCAAGAGAGGTGGCGAGAGTGGCATAAGCCTTTGATTTAGCGTAGGTAATGGGTGTCGACACCATCCCTTTTCCGCTTGATCGAGCCGGCCACCCCCGCCATGTCCGACGATATGACTCT
>CAXNGA010000298.1:0-3380 GCA_964201375.1 Kaistiaceae bacterium | reverse complement strand
GCCCCTCACCCTGGCCCTCTCCCCGCCCGCGGGGAGAGGGGACTGGACCACCGAGAAACTGGACCTGCCGAGGGCTCGATCGGCACAGGAAATCGCTTTCCTCATTCCGCCGCCTCCGCCGCCGGAACCTGCCCAAAGACCCGGGTTGGCTTGCCGAAGCCCGACGACGTCCCGTCAACGACCCGAACGGTGTCCTCCCATGGCAGCCGGTACCGGCCGGCGACCATGTCCTGCATGAAGGTGTAGGGGCAGTCCTGCGCTCCGCCGGCAACGGCGGTGAAGCCGCGGTGGCCGAGCTGGTAGATGTTGTTCTCGACGCCCCAGCCGGCACGCGCCTCACGGACGAGGTCGGGTCGTACTTCTGCGGTGATGATCTCGTCGGGCCGGCCGGAAATTCCGTGCGCCATGATCGTCCCGTCGAAGTTCACGATCATGCCTTCGCCCATGGAATCGAACGTGCCGTCGGAGCCCGACATGCAGACATTCGCCGTGACCATGAGGTTGCAGAACGAGTTCGACTGGTTGGTGAAGCGCCACGCGTCGCGGATCGGCGCGGTGTAGCCGGCAGTCCGGATCATGATCTCGGCGCCCTTGTAGGCGCACTCGCGCGCCATTTCGGGGAACATGCCGTCGTGGCAGATGATGAGTCCGAGCCGGCAGCCGTTCGGCCCGTCGATCACAGGGATGCCGAGATCGCCCGGCTCCCACGGCTCGACCGGAACCCATGGATGCAGTTTCCGGTAGTAGAGCCTGATCTCGCCGGTCCCGTCGATGATAAGGCCCACATTGTACGGGTTGCCGTTGGGGTTGAACTCCATGATGGAGAAGCAGCCCCAGATGCGGTTCACCGCGCAGGCGTCCCGGAAGGCGGCGACTTCAGGCCCCTCCATCCGGCACATGATCGAAGGGTTGGTGTCCATCGACAGGCCGTGCAGCGCGTATTCCGGGAAGACCACAAGGTCCATGCCCGGCGTGTTGCGCCGTGCCTTGCCGACCATCGCCACAATCCTGGCCGTCTGCGCGGCGAGGTCCGACCTGGTCACCACCGTCGGCAACTGGAGCTGGACGAGGCCGATCACGACCCCGTTCGGCGATTTGTTCAGGCCTCCGAGTCCGCTCATCATGCCTCCTAGCGCGTAATGGAGAGTTCGCCCGGTGCGCCCGCCAGCGCCCGGTTCCGCGAGGATGTGGCGACCATCAGCCCGAGCGTCAGGATGTAGGGCGCCGCGTTGAAGAGGTAGTAGCCGCCGGTCACGCCGACCGCCTGGAGGGCAGGGCCGAGCGCACTCGTGCCTCCGAACAGCATCGCGGCCCAGAAGCACGCGATCGGGTTCCAGCGGGCGAAGATGACCAGGGCGACCGCCATCAGGCCCTGGCCGGACGAAATGCCTTCGTTCCAGCTGCCGGGATAGTAGAGCGACAGGAACGCTCCGCCGATGCCGGCGAACGCGCCGCCGACCGCCGTGGCGAGCGTGCGCACGAGACTGATGTTGTAGCCGAGGGCGCGCGCCGCATCGGCGCTGTCGCCGACCACGCGGAGGATGAGGCCGAGCCGCGTGTTGCGGAACGCCCACCACAGCACGACCGCGAGCACGATGCCGATGATGAAGAGCACGTTGACGTTGAACGCGTCGCGGACCTGCGAGACGTCGGACCAGGCCGCAAACGGGATCGACGGGAGGTCCGGAGCGGCCGGCGCGATGAATGGCTTGCCGAAGAAAAAGGCGAGACCCGTCCCGAACAGCATCATCGCGATGCCGACAGCGATGTCGTTGACGCGCTCCAGCGAGCAGATCAGACCATGAACGACGCCGAACATCGAGCCGGCGAGCGCCGCGATGCCGACCCCGAGCCAGGCAGCCATCGGGTAGCTGCGAGCGCTGACTTCAGGCGGCGGCAGGCCCTGCGCCACCGCTTCATTGATTGCGGCCTGCGCCCAGGCATCGCCGATCAGGTAGGCCATGCCGTATGCGATCATGGCGCCGAAGATGAGCGTGCCCTCGAGGCCGAGATTGATGCGGCCGCTCTTCTCGGTGATCGTCTCGCCCAGGCTCACGAACAGGAAGGGCGTCGAGATGCGGATCGCGCCGCCGATGAGGGCGAGCGGCACGGCCCACCGGCCGAGATCGGTCTCCATCAGACGGGGCTCCGCTTCTCGGGATTGAAGATCTTGAAACGGCCGTAGAACGTCTCGCTGATCAGGATCAGCACGAAGAGAAGCCCCTCGAAGACGAGGATGGTGGCGTCAGGCAGGCCCATGCGCCGCTGGATCAGGCCGCCGCTCGCCTCGATGCCGCCCAGCAGCAACGCGAACGGGATGATCATGAGCGGATTGTGGCGCGCGAGGAAGGCGATGAGGATGCCGGTGTAGCCATAGCCCGCGGCAAGCGAGCCATTGGCGCTGTACTGGACTGCCGCGACCTCGAACATGCCGGCAAGACCCGCGAACGCACCGCCGAGGGCACAGAAGCCGATGATGAGTTTGCCGACCGGAAGGCCCTGGATCTGCGCAGCGCGGACGTTGCCGCCGGCAATGCGGGCCGAGAAGCCCCACGTCGTCCGGTCGATGAGGATCCACGCGAAGATGCAGGCCACGACGCCTACCGCAAACCCCCAGTGGACGTTGAGGCCGGGGAGGGTGCCGACCATGAACTGGTCGGCGATGGGCGCGGTCGAAGGCTTGTTGAGGCTGGCCGGGTCGCGCAGCGGTCCTTCGACGATGTGGTTCATCAGCGCGATGGCCACGTAGGCGAGGAGGAGGCTCGATATCGTTTCGTTGACGCCCCGGTAGTGGCGGAGCGCGCCGGCGATGCCGATCCAGAAGCCGCCGACGATCATCGCCGCGATCGCCATGGCGGGAATGCCGACGAAAGCCGGGGCACTCGCCAGCGGCAGCGCGATGGCAGCCGCTGCAAGACCGCCCAGCACGATCGCGCCCTCGCCGCCGATGACGACGAGGCCGAGGCGGGCGGGAAGCGCCACGCAGAGTGCGGCGAAGAGGAGCGGGGCGGCCCGCGACAGCGCGCTCTCGATGGAGAGCTGCCGCCCGAAGCCGCCCATGTACATCAGGTTGTAGAAGTCGAACGGGTCATGGCCCTGGATCCAGAGGAACACGCCGAACAGCACGATTCCGGCGAGAATTGCGCCGAGCGGGATGACGACCACCTCCGCCCGGCGGCTGATCCAGTCGAGGACCGACTTGCCGGTAGCCCGGGGCGGCGGCGCAATCGCGTCGCCGCCGTCTCCGACGAGCTGGACCATGGGCCCGAACCTTCCGCTAGCTGGTTGAGCCGATGACGCCTTCGACGAGGTAGTCCATGCTCTCGAGCGCGATGTCGTTCTCGAGATACGCGGTGCCCTCGGGGATGACGAGCGTCCCG
>CAXNGA010000297.1:0-3382 GCA_964201375.1 Kaistiaceae bacterium | reverse complement strand
CCGCTCCCGTTCCGCGATACGGATCCGCGATTCCCTAACCTGGACCGCACCTGTGCCGGCTCGGTCAGCAGCCCCATGTTCTAATATCAGCATTGGCTGATATGCAAGCCGATCCGGAAGCTGACCTCTGGTCGGCGACAGAGAGCCGGGGCGGAATGCTCGTGTGGGATCGTCTCAGTTGGAACTGCCGAGGTCGTGTGGAGCACGATAAATCGAAGGCTATAGGCTTACCGGCCATTCATCTTCCGTCGGAGAGCCTCAAGGCGGGCGAGCTGTCTCTCGAAAGGGAGGGCCTCCACTTCCACATTCTACTTCGAGGTTGGCAAACATCAATACATTTGCATATAAGGCGATAAATGCTGCAACGGCGTTGCGCCGCACGGGACGGGCAGCGTCGAAGCCGTACGCAGGACGGGGAGGTGATTTGTGCAGAGCTTTATGCCCTGGCATGGACTGGCAGGAGGCGTATTGATCGGGATTGCTGCGGGCTTTTATCTGCTCGCCAATGGCCGCATCGCGGGCATCTCGGGCATTGTAGAGCAGGCGCTGCAGCCAACCAGTAGCGGATTTTCTCAGAGCCTGGCGTTCGTTCTCGGACTGCCTCTGGGCACACTGGTCGTCTCGTTTCTGGCGCCGGGGATCGTTCCACGGGTAGAGTTGCTCGGCGGAACCGGTATGATCGTTGCGGCAGGTCTGCTGGTGGGCTTCGGGGCTCGGGTCGCTGGTGGATGCACCTCGGGTCATGGCGTGTGTGGCCTGCCGCGCTTTTCCATCCGCTCGATCGTCGCGACGGCGACGTTCATGTGCGTTGCAGCGCTCACGGTGTTCGTCGTCCGGCACGTGTTCTGAGGAGGCAGGCATCATGCAGTTGCTGACGGCATTGATGGCAGGTGCTCTGTTCGGTGCAGGTCTGACGGTCGCGCAGATGGTCGATCCCCAGAAGGTTTTGGGTTTCCTGGACGTCGCGGGCATCGCAAAGGGGACCTGGGATCCCACGCTGCTGATGGTTTTCATCGGCGCCTTGCCGACTATGTTCCTCGCGTATCAGTTGCGACGACGTCGCCTGTCGCAGCCGGCGCAGTCAGCTTATTTCGCGCTGCCGCAGCGCACTGACGTCGATGCCCGGCTGGTGATCGGCAGTGCTGTTTTCGGGGTCGGGTGGGGGCTCGTCGGCGTTTGTCCTGGCCCTGCCGTCACGGCACTTGGACTGGCTGGTGAGCGCATCGGTGGCGTGTTGATCTTCCTTGCTGCGATGGTGGTGGGCATAGCACTGTCACGCCTTGTCGCTCCATGGGGTACGCGCGAAGACCCGGATGCGGTCGGCAGCAAGGTGTGAGATTGGCCAGGTGCGTGGAAATCGGTGGTAGCTTCCGTTCATGCGGGCATGTGCCTGGAAGGGTGCGGTCGAGGTTGGCGCCGGACGACCAGGGACGCGCGTCGACGAAGTATCCCGTTGCAGAATGGATAGGATTTCATGGCTGACGTGCGCATCGCTCCATCCCATTCCGGGGAGCCCGTGATCGATCTGTCGGTTTCGGCGGGGGAGGAGATCAAGACGACGACGTGCTACATGTGCGCGTGCCGGTGCGGGATCTAAGGTTTACCTGCGGGACGGCAAGGTCCGCTACATCGAGGGCAACCGCGACCATCCCGTCAACAAGGGCGTGCTGTGCGGCAAGGGTGCGGCCGGCATCATGCAGCATTATTCGCCCGCCCGCCTGCGCGCGCCGTTGAAGCGCGTCGGCCCGCGCGGCTCGGGGGAGTTCCAGGAGATCACGTGGGAGGAGGCGCTGGCGCTCGCCACGGATTGGCTCGGCGAGGTGCGCGAGCGCGATCCCAGCCGGCTCGCCTTCTTCACCGGCCGCGACCAGTCGCAGTCGCTGACCGGCTGGTGGGCGATGCAGTACGGCACGCCCAACTTCGCGGCCCACGGCGGGTTCTGCTCGGTCAACATGGCAGCCGGCGGTCTTTATACGTTCGGCGGCTCGTTCTGGGAGTTCGGCGAGCCCGACTGGGAGCACACCAAGTATTTCCTGCTGTTCGGCGTCGCCGAGGACCACGGCTCCAACCCGATCAAGACCGGGCTCGGCAAGCTCAAGGGCCGCGGCGCAAAGGTCGTCTCGATCAACCCGGTTCGCACCGGCTACAACGCGATCGCGGATGAATGGCTCGGCATCAAGCCCGGCACCGACGGCCTGCTCGTGGGCGCTCTGATCCACGAGATGTTCCGCACCGAGAACGTCGATCTGGATTATCTGGTGCGCTACACCAACGCGCCCTGGCTCGTCATCCAGGATCCCGGCGCCGCCGACGACGGTCTGTTCGCGCGCGACGGCGACGGCCGGCCGCTCGTCTGGGACAAGACGGCAGGCGCCTTCGCCGCCGGCAGCCGCGTCGACATCGCGCCTGCGCTGGTCGGCACCTATACGCTGGCCGACGGCCGCAAGGCGGTGCCCGTGTTCACGCTGATGGCCGAGCGCTACCTGGGCGACGCCTATGCGCCGGACGCGGTGGCCAAAGAGTGCGGCGTGCCAGCCGACACCATCCGCCGTATCGCTGCCGAGATCGCCGAGGTCGCCTTCCGCCAGACGGTGACGCTGCCGATCGCGTGGACCGACTGGGCCGGCCGCCACCACGACAGCATCACCGGCCGGCCGGTCTCGATGCACGCCATGCGCGGGATCTCGGCGCATTCCAACGGCTTCCATACCTGCCGCCTGATCCACGTCCTGCAGATCCTGCTCGGCACCATCGATGTGCCCGGCGGCTTCCGCTACAAGGCGCCGTTTCCCCGTCCCGCGCCGCCGCCCAACAAGCCGGTCGGCAAGCCCGGCCAGATCCAGGCCGGCAAGCCGTTGCCGGGCATGCACCTGGGCTTCGTGACGGGGCCGGAGGATCTGCTGATCGACGCGGACGGCACCCCCTCCCGCATCGACAAGGCCTACTCCTGGGATGCCCCGATCGCCGCCCACGGCCTCATGCACATGGTCATCACCAACGCCGCACTGGCCGATCCGTATCCGATCGACGTCCTGTTCATGTACATGGCGAACATGGGCTGGAACTCGACGATGAACCTGTCGGCCACCCTCGACTACCTGACCGCCAAGAACGAGGACGGCACCTACAAGATCGGCCGGATCATCTACTCCGACGCCTATGCGTCAGAGACGGTCGCCTACGCCGACCTGATCCTGCCCGACACGACCTATCTGGAGCGCTGGGACTGCATCTCGCTGCTCGACCGTCCGATCTCGGAGGCCGACGGCCCCGCCGATGCGATCCGCCATCCCGTCGTGAAGCCCGACCGCGACGTGCGCGGCTTCCAGGAGGTGCTGATCGACATCGGCGGCCGCCTGAAGCTGCCGGGCTTCGTGAAGGA
>CAXNGA010000296.1:0-3384 GCA_964201375.1 Kaistiaceae bacterium | reverse complement strand
CCACGATCCGCTGGCTGATCGCCAGCCCCAGGCCCGTTCCGCCCTTCGCTCCCTCGCCCTGCTGGAACTCGAGGAAGATGCGGTCGCGGTCCGCCTCGGCAATCCCCGGGCCGGTGTCGGTGACATCGATCTCGAATCGCCCTCCCAACCGCCGCACAACGATCTCCACGAACCCGGCATCGGTGAACTTGATCGCGTTGCCGACCAGATTCAACAGCACCTGACGCAGCCGCCGCTCGTCGCCGCGCCCCGGCGGCAGCCGGTCGGGCATGACGACGCGAAGGTCGAGGTTCCGGGCGCGGGCAAGCGGCTCCGTCGCCGCCGCGACCGACCTGACCACGGCTGCGAGGTCATAGTCGCCCAGCGACAGCGTCAACTGCCCGGCCTCGATCTTGGACAGGTCGAGGACGTCGTTGACGAGGCCCAGCAGGTGCGAGCCGTTGGCATGGAGGCGTTCCACGACCTGCCGGGTCCGCGGCGGAAGCGGCCCGTAGATGTCGTCGAGCATCAATTCGGCAAACCCCAGGATGGCGTTGAGCGGGGTCCGGAGCTCGTGGCTCATGTTGGCGAGGAACTGGGACTTGTGGGAGCTCGCAAGCGACAGCTGCCGGCCCTGCTCGGCGAGGTCGGCGAAAAGCTGCGCGTTGCGGATGGCGACGGCTGACTGGCTGGCAAGCGTCTCGAGGAGCCGGACGGTTTCGTCGGCGAATGCGCCCGGCGCCTCGCGCCGGACCACGAGCGCCCCGAGCACCCGGTCGCCGCGGAGGAGGGGAAGGGCGAGGAGCGAGCGGAAGCCGCCGCGGACGAGGACTTCGCGGAGCGGAGTGGGTGGCAGCGCGTCGAGGTCGGCGATCTGGATCGGCCGGCGCTCGAGCGTCGCGATGCCGATGGCGGTCTCGCCGCGCCGAATGCGCAGGGAGTTTATCTCCCGGGTCACCCCGTCCGGCGAGCCGAAACTCGCGATCAGGCGAAACGTCCCGGTGCCCTCGTCGAGTTCGTGGACGCCACCCGCCTTAGCCCCGGAAAGCTGCACGGCTTTGGAAACGATCGTGGTCAGCACCGCCTCGCCGTCGAGCGTCGAGTTGAGCGCCTGGCTCACCTCCCCCAGCGCGACCAGTTCCTCGACCGAGCGGGCAAGCTCCTGCGTTCGTTCGCTCACGCGGCGCTCGAGCCCGACCCGGGATTCCTCGAGCCTGCCCGCCATGTCGTTGAACTGGTTGGCCAGCGCCTCCAGTTCGTCGCCGGTCCGTACGTCGATCCGGTGCGTAAGGTCGCCGCTCCCGATCACCGCGGCGCCTTCCTCGAGCCGGCTGATGGGCCCTACCATTCGTCGTGCGAAGAAGATGCCTGCGACGCCGGCCACGACGAGGCCGAGGAGGAGGATGCCGCCGGTCCGTGCCAGCGACAGGTAGATCGGTGTCAGCGCCTCGCTGAGAGGCACCTCCACGAAGACCAGCCAGCCGAGCTGGGGGATCGTGGCGTAGGTCGTCACCACCGCTCTGCCGTCGAGGTCGCGGGCCCCCCGTGGCGTGGGCGCGCCGGTCTCGATCGCCGCCCGGACCTGCGGCAGGCTCGACAGATCGAGGTTGCGGAGAACCAGGCTCGTTTCCGGATGGGCGAGGAGTCGGCCGGTCGGATCGACGACATAGGCGATGCCGGACTCGCCGACCTCCATCCCCGCAATGAGGTCGAAGATGAACTTGAGGTTCACCTCGGCGATGGCAACGCCGTTGACGCGGCGGGAGCCGCCCACGGCGATCGTCATGTAAGGCTCCGATTCGCGCCGGAAGTAGACCGGCCCGAAATAGGAGCCGCCGGTGATCGCTTCCCGGAACTTCGGCTCGCCGGACAGGTCGAGCCGGCTGCCGATGACTTCCATGGCGATTGTCGAGACGCGGAATTGCTCGAACCCGTCGGGGTCGACGAGGCTCAACTCGGTGATGGCATCTACGCGACCCTGAAGCCGGATCGCGTCGAAGCGGTGCACATCGATCTCGCGCGAACGTACGATCAGAACGGCGCGTCGGCCGAGCCCGACGACCAGCCTTTCCATCCCCGCCGGCGTGAAGAAGGGGCCGGCCTGCAGCCCCGCAAGCGCCCTTGTCCATGGCCGCATCGCCGTGGCGGTCGTCGACCAGGGCAGTTGAACGGTCCAGCCGAGCTGGTCCTGGATCGCGGCGGTGAATTGCTCGATCTTGTCCGCCGCCGCATCGGCCTGGACGCGCTGGAGTTCTTCGAGCGAATCCAGGTGCTGGCGGTAGACGAACCAGATCTCGAAGGCGCCGCTGCCGACGAGCGCCGCGCCGATGACGGCGCCGAAGAACAGCACGTACTTCCGGAACAGCCGCCCCCTCGGTCGCGCCAGCGGCGCAGCAGCGACCTCGCGTCCCGGGGCATCCGCTGCGGCGGCCGCCGTCAATTCAGCTCCGCGATCGCTGCAAGCTCGGCCGGCCTTCTCACCTCCACCCAGCCCTTTCCCATTTCGACGATACCGCGGCGGCGCCAGTCGCGGAGATGACGGTTCACGTTCTCCCGGGCACTGCCGACCATCCCGGCGAGCTCGCCCTGAGACAGCTGCAGTCGTTCGCCCGCCTGGGCGCCGACCTGGGCAAGGAGCGTCTTGGCGAGCCGGGTCGGCAACTCGGAGAAGGCGATGTCGGCCATCCGCTCATCGGACCGCCGCAACCGCCCGCACAGCAGCGACAGCAGGCGAAGGCAAAGGTCCGGCCGCCGCTCGAGCATGGGAATGACATCCCTGCGATCGAGGACGAGGATTTCGCAGTCGGTGAGCGCCCGCGCCCCGGCCGAGCGCTCCCGTCCGTCGAGGAGCGCCACCTCGCCGAACACCTCGCCGGGTCCGAGGTCGGCAAGGACCACGTCGCGGCCGCGGGTCGTCGGGAGCGAGATGCGGACCGTGCCGGACAGGACCGCCATCATCGACTGGCCGGGGTCGCCGAGACGGAACACCGGATCGCCGGCAACGTAGTGGCAGCGCCTCGCCCGCGTAACGAGTTCCTGTCGCCCTGCTTCGTCCAGCGCACGGAAGAGGAGGCCGCCATCGAGCGCGGTGGGTGCGACGGCGACGAGCGCAGGCCCGGACGCCGGACGATCGACCGGCACCCCACCCGCGGCCGCAGCACCCCTTGCGGGGCGGCCATCGTCCGACTTCCTCACGCCCCACGTCCTCCCCCGGGACAATCGACGGCCCGCACCATCATCGGCCAAGTTCGCCAGCTTGAGAAGCCGCGGCCCGCGGCCGCCTCTTATGGGGTCCGCGGTCGGGACGGGGACGGCGGCCCGCCCGGTCGGAAAGGCCGCCGTCGAGGCTTGGGAGGCTTCTGGTAGCACCGCGGTGACTGGCGTTCGCGGATCGGGATGCCCGGC
>CAXNGA010000295.1:0-3391 GCA_964201375.1 Kaistiaceae bacterium | reverse complement strand
GCGCGCCGACCACGATCGCCGAGACGCCGAACCAAAGGAAGAACGTCGCCGGTACCAGGATTTCGAGCCCGAGGAGCACGAGGCCGGCGATGACCCACCACCATTCGCCGATGGTGGTGAATCCGTCGCCGATCATGGCTGGGACCCGGTGCGCGGCACGCGGCCCGACGGGGTCGGCGTGTTGCCGAACGACGCTTTCGCGATCTCGGCGATGCCGGCGAGCGAGCCGATGAGCGCGCCGGCCTCGACCGGCATCATCAGGAGCTTCTGGTTCGGCGACATTGCGATCTTCTCGAGCGCCTCGGTGTAGCGCTGCGCCACGAAGTAGTTGATCGCCTGGACGTCGCCGGCCGCGATCGCCTTCGACACCATCTCGGTCGCCTTCGCTTCGGCCTCGGCCGCGCGCTCGCGCGCCTCGGCGTCGCGGAAGGCGGCTTCGCGCCGCCCCTCGGCCTCGAGGATCTGCGACTGCTTCGCGCCCTCTGCCTTGAGGATTTCCGACTGCCGCATGCCTTCGGCCTCGAGGATGACCGCGCGCTTCTCGCGCTCGGCCTTCATCTGCCGGCCCATCGAATCGACGAGGTCGCGTGGCGGCACGATGTCCTTGATCTCGACGCGGGTCATCTTGAGGCCCCACGGCGAGGCTGCAGCGTCCACGACACGGAGGATACGGTCGTTGATCTCGTCGCGGTGGGACAGGAGGTTGTCGAGGTCCATCGAGCCCATGACTGTGCGGATGTTGGTCATGGTGAGGTTGAGGATCGCGTTCTGGAGCCCGCTCACCTCATAGGCGGCGCGGGCAGCGTCCAGCACCTGGTAGAACACCACGCCGTCCACCGAGACGGTGGCGTTGTCCTTGGTGATGACCTCCTGCGTCGGCACGTCCAGCACCTGCTCCATCATGTTGATGCGGGAGCCGATCCGGTCGATGAACGGGGCTATGAGGTTGAGCCCGGGCGTCAGGGTCCTGGTGTACCGGCCGAAGCGCTCGACCGTGTAATGGTAGCCCTGCCGGACCTGCTTGACGCCCGACACGAGCGCGATGACGACGAGGACGAGAAGGACGAGTACGACGATCCCGCCAACGCTGATGCTGTCCATGAAACTTCCTCCGTCAGGGATTGGCAGCTTTTCCACCCTGCACCCGCCTCGACGTCTGCTTGTCTGTGATCGACACTGAATATCAGGAGTGATGAGTCCAGCGTAAAGATCGCGCCCCACGAGATCCTGTGGGTTCGCCGGACCGCCGGCGGCCTGCGCTCGGTCTCGCGGTCAGACGGAAGCGGTGCACTCGACCCCACTATCGTCCGTGTCGGGCTTGTCCCGACCAGGACGGTGTTGAGGGGTTGCGACGCGCGATGGGCGCCGCCCGGCCTCTAAGCCCAACCCTTCAGCTCGTTCCGCACGACACTCTCCAGCATCGTCATGCCGACGGGGGAATCGTTGAGGCACGGGATCAGGGCGAACTTCTCGCCGCCGTGTTCGTGGAATGCCTCGGCATTGCCCATCGCGATTTCTTCCAGCGTCTCGATGCAGTCGGCCGAGAAGGCCGGCGTGATGACCGCAACCCGCTTGATGCCTTCCTTGGCGAGCGCCGTGACGGTGTCGATCGTGTAGGGTTTCAGCCACTCCGCCTTGCCGAAGCGGGACTGGAAGGTGGTGCGGAGGAAGGTCGCGTCCCAGCCGGTCTTCTCGCGCAGCAGCCGGCTGGTCTTCATCGCGTGGCAGTAATAGGGGTCGCCCTTTTCGAGGTAGCGCTTCGGCATGCCGTGGTAGGAGGCAAGCACCAGCTGCGGCTGGAAATCGAGCGCCGCAACGCCCTCCTGGAGCGAGGTGGCGAGCGCGTCGATGTAGGCCGGCTGGTCGAAATAGGCGGGCAGCACGCGCACCGATGGCTGCCACCGCATCTTCCTGAGCGCCAGCGACACCTGGTCGACCACCGTTGCCGTCGTCGTTGCGGAATACTGCGGGTAGAGCGGCGCAACGAGGATGCGGTCGCAGCCTTCCGCCTGCATCGCCCGGAGCCGCTCGCCGATGGCGGGCGTGCCGTAGCGCATGGCCCAGTCGACCATGAGCCGCGGGTCGGTGCCGGACAGGATCGCGTGGAGCTTCTCGGCCTGCGCCCGCGTGATGGTGCGCAGCGGCGACTCGTTCCGCTCCCTGTTCCAGATCTTTGCGTAAGCCTCGCCCGAGGTCTTCGGCCGCCTGGTGAGGACGAAGAGGTGAAGGATCGGCAGCCACACCGCCCTCGGGATTTCGATGACGCGCCGATCCGACAGGAACTCCTTGAGGTAGCGCTTCACCGAGGCGAAGTCGGTCCCGTCGGGCGTGCCGAGATTGACGAGGAGAACGCCCACCCGGCCGGATTTCACGGCAGGATGGTCGGAGGGCCGGGCGGAAACACCGCCGGCAGGGCGGATCGCTTGCTGCTGGTTCATGTCGGGCCAGTTTGGAATGTCCCGAATGTAATGGCTGGGCCGCCCATGTCCAGCCGATGCCGGTCGTTTGACCCGGAGCCCGCCTTCCTGGTGCGTCAGCGCCGCCGGCCCGGCGGGGTGCAGCCACGCGAGTCCTGACCGACCCGGCATGGTCATTCCCAAGTAACGCAGCCACGCTATGCTTCCCGCTGGCAAGCGGCGGGGGCACGAAGATGAGCATTCTCGGACGGACACTGGCTGCGGGCGCGGTCATCGTGGCCCTTGCGGGCGCGGCTTCCGCGGCTCCCGTCACCGTCTCCTTCGTCCTCACCGGCGACATCAGCGAGATGGAAGGAACCGGCGCGCGCGGCGGGTTCGCGCGGCTGGCGACGATCGTCAACCAGGAGCGCGCGGCCGGACACGCATACCTCATCCACGCCGGCGACACGTTCTCGCCGTCTCTCCTCGCCGGCTTCGACCGGGGCGAGCACATCGTCGATCTCCTGAACCAGATGCGCGTGGACGTGTTCGTCCCCGGCAACCACGAATTCGACTTCGGCCCGGACATCTTTCGCGAGCGGCTGGCGGAAATCGCCTTCCCGGTCGTGTCCACCAACATCTTCGAGGCCGACGGCCAGCGCCCGGCCAATACGGTCGAGGACCTCTGGATCGAGGTCGAAGGCATCCGCATCGCCTTCTACGGCCTGACGACCGAGGAGACCTCCGTCATCTCGAGCCCCGGGCCTCTGTTCCGCTTCGAAAACAGCCTCCAGACCGGCGTTGCGAAAGCGGTGGAACTCCGTGCTGCCGGCGCCGACATCGTGGTCGCGCTGGCGCACATGCCGATGGCGGTGGACCTTGCGCTCTTCCGCGCCGGCGCGGCGGACCTCATCCTGTCCGGCCACGACGAGCACCTCCTCACCTACTTCGACGGGCGGGTCGCGCTCGCCGAATCCGGCTCGCAGGGCGACTGG
>CAXNGA010000294.1:0-3401 GCA_964201375.1 Kaistiaceae bacterium | reverse complement strand
GGGGACCTGCCGCAGCCGGGTTCGCGGCTGACGCGGTCCGGCCAGTCGATCCCGGAGGGGCTCGACGAGGCGATGGTTCGTGCCGTCGTCGATGCGTTCTATGGCAAGGCCCGGCTCGATCCCGTCGTCGGGCCGGTGTTCGACCGGGTCATCGAGGATGACGCCTGGCCCGCCCATCTCGACAAGATCACTGACTTCTGGTCCTCCATGCTTCTCGGCACCGGCCGCTACCATGGCCGTCCCATGCCGAAGCATCTCGACATCGGCGAACTGGCCGATCCGCATTTCGAGCGGTGGCTGGCGCTCTTCCGCCAGACGGCCGAGGAAATCTGCCCGCCACACGTGGCGGCGCTGTTCGTCGACCGCGCCGAGCGTGTCGGCAACAACTTCCGCTACGGCATCGCCGTCCGCGAGGGGCGCGACACGCGCAAGTTCGTGCCGATCAAGGCCGGACCTCCACCAGAGGACGGCTGAGTCCTTCGGTTTCGGGGGGACAGTGATCCGCCCGAACGTCGCAGGGATAGCGATGGTGTCGCTGGTCGTCTGCCGCGGCTCGGACTTACTCCGGCGTTCCCCATCTCGCGGCGCTTTTCGGGAGTCAGATCAGCTTGAGCGCGCGGAAGCTGGCATGGCCGCCGCGGGCGAGGATGATGTGGTCGTGGACCACTATGCCGAGCGGTTTCGCCACATCGACGATAGTCCGCGTCATCGCGATGTCGGCCTGCGACGGCGTCGGATCACCCGACGGGTGGTTGTGGCAGAGGACGAGCGCGGTCGCCGACAGTTCGAGGGCGCGCTTCACGACTTCGCGTGGATAGACGGGCGTGTGGTCGACGGTGCCGGTCTGCTGCTTCTCGTCGGCAATGAGCTGGTTCTTCTTGTCGAGGAAGAGGATGCGGAACTGCTCCCGCTCCTCGAACGCCATCGCCGTCCGGCAATAGTCGAGCACCGCCTGCCATGAGCCGAGCGCGTCACGACCCCTCACGCCATCACGGGCGAACCGCAGCGCGATCACCTGTCCGAGCCTGAGGCCGTCGGCGACCGATTCGCCGACGCCCGAGACCTCGAGGAGCATGCGGCGAGGCGCGGAAAGCACCTCGGAGACGGAGCCGAATCGGGCGAGGAGCTCCTTGGCGATCGGCTTGGTGTCGCGACGCGGCAGGAGCTGGAACAGGAGGAGCTCGAGGAGCTCGTAGTCCTGCAGCGCCTCGCCGCCCTGTTCGCGCAGGCGCGCCCGGAGACGGTCGCGGTGGCCGTGGAAATGGGGTTTCGGCGCCGGTTCCCCGGCGTCGTCCTCGCTCATGCCGCAGCGGGGTAGGGCGGCTTGTGGTAGCCGGCATGCGAGCGGGTGAAAATCTCGAAGCCGGTCTCCGTCACGCCGACCGAGTGTTCGAACTGGGCCGATAGGGAACGGTCGCGCGTCACGGCGGTCCACCCGTCGGCCAGCACCTTCACGTGCGGCCGGCCGAGATTGATCATCGGCTCGACCGTGAAGATCATTCCCGGCTTCAGCGCGACGCCCTCGCCGCGACTGCCATAGTGGAGGATGTTCGGCGTGTCGTGGAACAGGCGGCCGACACCGTGGCCGCAGAAGTCCCGCACCACGCTGCAGCGCTGCGCCTCTGCGAAGCTCTGGATCGCATGGCCGATGTCGCCGGTCGTGCCGCCCGGCCTGATCTCGGCGATGCCGCGCATCATCGCCTCGTAGGTGACATCGACCAGCCGCTGCGCGGCGCGCTTCACCTCGCCCACGCCGTACATCCGGCTCGAATCCCCGTGCCAGCCATCGACGAGCAGCGTCACGTCGATGTTGACGATGTCACCGTCGCGGAGCGGCTTGTCCGCCGGAATGCCGTGACAGACAACGTGATTGACCGACGTGCAGGTGGATTTCCAGTAGCCGCGGTAGCCGAGCGTTGCCGGGATCGATTTGTGGTCCATGGCGAACTCGTAGACGAACCGGTCGATCTCATCGGTCGGCACGCCCGGCCGGATGATCGCCGTGACGGCGTCGAGGCACTCGGCAGTCAGCGCGCCGGCCCTTCGCATCCCTGCGAAATCGTCGGCATTGTAGAGCTTTATCTGGCCGCCATTGCGCTGGGGCGCGGTCGCGGCGTCGACGTAGGTGATCATCGCCAGCCCGGTTCGATTTCAGCGAAGGTAGTGCATATCGGGACCGGTTGCGAGCCGCACCTGCGTCGGGGGCGGATGGCCGTTTCTCAGCGCTCCCTGCCTTCAGAATGAGCACAATCCAGCGCGAATCGATGATATGCATTCACCTCAACGGATGGACCGGGGCCGGTTCCGCCCTGTTGTTTCCTGCGTAAGGCCTGGGCAACCGATCGTCAGGGATCGGCGTGGCAGCATCGCGGACGGAAATCAGGAGCGGCAAGATGATTGGGAAGCGCCTCGCAGTTGCGGCTCTGGCTGGCCTCGCGGGCATTCTTGCCCCCGGCCTTGCGGCTGCCCAGGCCCCCATAGCAACCGCAGTCCAGGTCATTCCGGCGACCCGGAGCCAGCTTGGCGGGACGGCCGTCACCATCATCACCGGCACCGAACTGTTCGTGGGCCAGCGGATCGAGACAGACGCCAATGGCGAGGTGCAGATCGTCTTCGCCGACCAGACCCGCATGGTCATCGGTCCGAACTCGGCGCTGATCATCGAAGCCTACCTGATGCAGAACCCGACGACGCTCGGCCAGTTCACGGTCAACGCGCTCGGCGGGTCGTTCCGCTTCATTACTGGCAACAGCAACAGCGATGCTTACCGGATCAACACGCCTACGGGCGCCATCACGGTCCGTGGTACGGAGTTCGACTTCATAATCGACTGGCTGACGGGTGTCGTGCAGGTGTTCCTGTTCGAGGGCTCGGTGATCCTCTGCCCCCTCGACGGCCCCTGCATCACCGTCAAGGATGATTGCGAGGCCGGCACCATCGCCCGGAACGATTTCGCCACCATCGTCGATGGAGCGACGGACCTTCTCGACCTCATCGCGGGCTTCCCGCTGGTCTTCGACCAGACGCAACTACTGACCGATTTCAAGCTGGGCGCTGTCGATCGCTGCGTCTCGGAGATCCGCGATGCCGCCCGGGAGCTCACGCGGCCCCGGCCGATAAGCCCGGCCTAGACACCACGTCACGGCGAACCGGAACGCGCGGTCCCCACGGGCCGCGCGTTCTGCATTTTCGTCCACTCGATTGACACCAAACCGGAAAAATCGTGGTGTCCTGTTCAACACCGGCAGCCTGCCGGCGCCCTCGAAGGGGAGAGCTGCATGCGTAAACTAGCCTATGCGTTGCTTGGCGCCGCCGTGTTGGCGGCTCCTGTCATGGCCCAGACGATCACCGTCGGTACGACCGCGATCGTCGAGCATCCCGCGCTCGATGCCGTGCGCGAC
>CAXNGA010000293.1:0-3412 GCA_964201375.1 Kaistiaceae bacterium | reverse complement strand
ACCCCACGGCCGGGGGCGGGTCGCGCGCACCGATCATGATGGCCTACCGCCAGCGCTCCCTCGCCTGTGCCGCCCTCATCGCCTCCGGCTTCCACCGCCCGCGCGACCTGAAGACCGCCGCACCCGACGCCGCGCGGATCCTGCAGACCAACGTCTACGGCTGGTTCGCCCGCGCCGACCGGGGCGTCTATGCCCTCACCGAAGCCGGGCGGGAGGCGCTGCTACGATGGCACGGGATGTGAGCCTGGGCGCTTGCAGAGTGGCACTCGTCGGCGGGCCAGCCGTCGATCCCCTGAGCCGTCTCCAGCCTTCCCCTCACTCCAGCTCCCGCAGCGCCTCCTCGTGGCTCAGCGCCGCTTTCGCGGCGGCTTCCAGTCGCTCGCCATAGCGCTTCGGCGCCAGTTTCGAGAGGTACCAGCGCAGCACCTCGAAGCGGAGACGGCCGGATGCGGCGTCGGGGGCGATGTCGGGGATTTCGAGGAGGACGTCGGCAAGGGCGTCGAGGCCGAGGTCGCGGGTGCGGGTGTAGCGTGCGGCAAACCCCTCGCGGTCCTCGATGGCCCAGAGGCGCACGGTGGATTCCGCCGGCATCCCGTCCGTCCGGCAGATCGAGCGCAGCGACTCCCCGAGCGCGAGCCGCGGCAGGATCGCCTCCGCCAGTGCCTCGCGATAGAGCGTGGGCCGGCCCGTCACGGACGAACCCGCCGCCCGGAACGGCGCGCCGGTGTCGAGGCAGGGTGCGTCATGCTTGTTAACTGACATCCACGCGTTGTAAAAGTCAAGCTGCCCCCGCCGTGTCCTCCCGATACCGCCTGAAACCCTGGCCGGCCACTCGATCGCCGGCACCAACGGCCGAGCGCACGCGCGATCCGCGTTGCGTCGGCGCCGCGAATCCTCTCACCTGAAGCGAGGCGGCTCATGGCGGTCGCCAGGCCCTGGGGTGAGCAGTTGAGGCTCTCCGTCGTCATTCCGATCTACAATGCCGGTCGCTTCATTGCCGCGGCGATCGACGGTGTGCTCGCCGATGGCCACCCGGCGGAGATCATCGTCGTCGACGATGGCTCGACCGATGGCGGCATGGCGCTCACGGCGGGCTATGGCGACCGCATCGTCCGCCTGTCACGGCCGAACGGCGGCATCGGCGCGGCGCGGAACACCGGCCTTGCGGCGGCGACCGGGGATTATGTCGTCTTCCTCGACGCCGACGACGTGTACCAGGGCCGGTTCCTCACCAGCGTGGCGGCGTTTGCCGCCGAAAGCGGGCCTGACCTTGTCTTCTCGCCGAGCGGTTCACGCCGAACGAGCGGTGTCCGGCTGTGGAATCATGGCTGGCCCGGCAAGAGCCGCCACGACATCGCGCTCGACATCGCCGCGGGCCGCACGGTGGCGGTCCACGCGGTGGCCTACCGCGCCGAAATGCTCCGTGCCGCCGGCGGCTTCCGCCACGTCTTCCGGGAGGACACCGAGCTTCTCCTCCGTCTTCTTCTCGTCCGGGCCGTCGTATGGCTTCAACGGCATGGGGAAGGGCTTCGGCTCCGATATCCTCGCGCTCTGGTGCGTTAGGGACGATCACGACGGCAACAGCACGCTGAAGTCCGAATGGGCCTACCGGACGGAACTCGGATGGCACGCCGGGCACCGCGCCACGCTGCCGATTGCCGCCGATCCACGCCTCGCCCCGGCCTACGGCCTCCGCTGCTACCTGCTTGCGGGTGCCGCGTTCGAGGCCGGCTTCACGGCGGTCGGCCGTGACGCCCTGGCACTGGCGCGCGCTTTCGGCTTCCGCGGTCACGCCGGCAGCCGCGTCCATCGCATCGCGGCGACCCTCATGGGCCCTGAACGGAAGGTGCGGCTCGCCCGCGCGTGGCGGCGCGTCCGTGCCCGCGCCGGCCTGCCGAAGCCGCCGGGCCGGGCGGAATTGCCTCCACCCAGCGCACGGTAAGGCGGGAGCAGGTCGGCGTGGCTGCGGCCTGGTTCATCCCCGCGCCCGGCCCGGCTGCGGCACGAGCCGCCAGTGGAGCGCGAGCGCATCGAGGCCGGCACGGAGGGCGGTGCGGTCGGCGATGCCGATCGCCGGGCGGTTCCCCTCGCACACCTGCTTCACGGCCTTCAGCGGTGCCGCCCCGGCGCCTTCGAGCGCTGCCAGGGCCGCCTTCGTATCGGCGAGAATGGCCCGGTCGCGCTCGGCCTCGCGCTGTCCGGCCGGCGTTTCGGGGTCGGGCTGGCGGTCACGCATGCGCTCGAGATTGCCGCCCGAGCCGACATGCGCCGGCGCCCCGGTCGCCCGCTGCGCCTCTGCCGCGAGCCGCGCCCAGCGCCGCCCCGCCTCATAGAGTGATGCCTCGATTTCCTGACGCAGATACATCAGCCCAAGCTCGGTTCCCCATTCCGGCGCCGCCATCCCGGCGAGCGCGGCATCCCTGAGACGCCGGACCGCTGCCGGCGCCAGGGCACCCGTCGCTTCCCGCCCGGCGCGGGAGAGTCGGCCGTTCGGCTCGCGCGGGCGCAGGGTCTTCATCGGCTCTCCGTCGGGCGGCCCGGGCAGCGCCGGCTCCTCCGCATGTGGATGTCACCGCACGCTGCGGGGTGCAACGCGCGCTGTGGGGCGGTGATGGCGCCGGGGGCGATCACGCGGTCCCGCCGAGGGCGGCGTCGGCCGCCTCTATCGCCGAGCGCACCGCCTCGATGTCGGCGACGCCGTCTCCACCGGCAGTCGCCACGCGCCGCAGGACCGCCCGCGTCACACGGAGCGCATCGGTCAGCCGGTCGGTCTCGCGCAGTGTCGGGCGGCGCCGGAGGCGGCCGGCACCTTCGCCGGCATTGCCCGCCACCAGAAATCCTCCGCCGGCGAAGTGTCGTGCGGGGCTGGCGCAGCCCGGCGCCGACAATGCGGTCTCGTCCATCGGTGTCGCGCCTCCTGGCGCCCGGATGTCGTTGCGCGACAGGACCGGTCGCGGCGGTGCCTTCTGCCCGCCCGGGCCACCCCGGAATCGCGGCTGCGAAAGAGGCTTCCTCATGCAGCGTCGTTACGATATGTAATGACGCCGGTCAATACGCAACGTAATGATCGGGAGGGCAGGGTCGGGGATCGATGGACACGATGGGCGAGCGCCTCGTCTGGGCGCGGAAGAGAGCGGGCTACGTCTCCGCGCGCGCGACCGCGCTCGACAATGGCTGGGTCGAGGTGACCTACCGCTCGCACGAGACCGGCAGCCGCGCCTTCGACCTCGACGCCGCCACCCGCTATTCCCGCACCTTCAAGGTCGAGCCGCTCTGGCTCCTCCACGGGGTCGGCCAGCCGGTGAGCCGGCGCGGCGTGCCCATCGTCGGCCTTGCCGGCGCGGGCCCCGCCGGCACGGTGGCCTTCGCCGAGAGCGACGGCGAACTCGGCGAGGCACCCGCCGCGCCCAAC